>CAXAYM010000094.1:0-7918 GCA_963973175.1 uncultured Arenimonas sp. | reverse complement strand
CGGCAACCGCCGCGGCGAAGGGCTTGAAGCGATCCAGCGCCGCGCCCGTGTCCCGGGCCGGGCCTCCGGTGCCGGCAGCGCCACCAGGGCGTGCACGAGCGCGGTCCAGTCCGCGGGCGTGCCCGCCAGCGGCGCGGTGACAGGATGGCGGCTGCGCCCTTCGGCCAGGCCCAGCAGTTCTTCGGCCCACCACTGGGTCTTGACCTCCGCCACGCGCGCATCGCTCAGCTCGAACGCGGACTCGCGCAGCTCGTGCAGCAGGCTGCCCCAGGCGCGGTAGCGCGGGCGCATCGCGGGCGGGCAGAAAACCTCGGCCTGGGCCATCTCGGGTTCACGCCGCTGCCACTTCGCCACGAAGTGTCCGATGGCCTCCGCATGCGGCGCACTCATGGCAGGTGCTCCAGCACCTCGCTGGCGTGGGCGGCGACGAAGTCGGCCTGCCAGCGCAGCGGGTCGTCGCCGTCCTCGCGGTAACCCCACAGGGCCGCCACGCAGGGCATGCCGGCGGCCTTGGCGGCCTGCACGTCGCGCAGATCGTCACCGACGTAGAGGGCATCGCCGGGCGCCAGGCCCAGTTGCCGGCAGGCGTGCAGCAGCGGCGCCGGGTCGGGCTTGCGCGTGGGCAGCGTGTCGCCGCCGACCAGCACCGCGCAGCGCTGGCGCCAGCCGAAGCCTTCGACGACGCCCCGGGCCAGGCCTTCGGGTTTGTTGGTGACGATGCCCCAGCGGATGCCGCGGGCATCCAGTGCCGCCAGAAGGGCATCGACCCCATCGAACAGCGTGCTGTGTTCGGCGAGGGCTTCCCCGTAGTAGCGCAGGAACACCGGCAACAGCGGTTCACGCTGCGCGTCCGTGAGGTCAGGGAAGGACACCGCCAGCATCGCGCGGCCGCCCTTGGACACCACCTGGCGCAGGCGTTCGTAGGTCACCGGCGCGCGGCCGTGGTCCGCCAGCACCCGGTTGGCGGCCTGCGCCAGGTCCGGGGCGCTGTCCACCAGGGTGCCGTCGAGGTCGAACAGGACGACCGCCGGCCGGTTGCTCATGCCGGTTTGGCCGCGCTGGCGAGGTAGTTCACCGCCGTGGGGCCACCCACCCGGGCCGTGCGCCGCACCGGGTCGTAGGCCAGGCCGGAGACGTCCTGCAGCTGCAGGCCGGCGGCGCGCAGCCAGGCGCCGAGTTCGGAGGGTTTGATGAACTGCTTGTAGTCGTGCGTGCCGCGCGGCAGCAGCCGGGCCACGTACTCGGCACCGACGATCGCCAGCGCGAACGCGGCCGGCGTGCGGTTGAGCGTGGACAGCAGCAGCACGCCGCCGGGCTTGAGCAGCCTGGCGCAGGCGCGCAGCACCGAGCCCGGGTCGGGCACGTGTTCGAGCATTTCCATGCAGGTGATGGCGTCGAAGCTGCCGGGCATGTCTTCGGCCAGCGCCTCCACCGGCTGCAGGCGATAGTCGACTTCCAGACCCGACTCGAGCAGGTGCAGGCGGGCCACTTCGATCAGCTCCGGCGCCAGGTCGAGCGCGGTGACGCGCGCGCCCGACGCGGCCATCGCCTCGCTGAGCAGGCCGCCGCCGCAGCCGACGTCCAGCACGCGCGCGCCGGCCAGCGGCACGCGCTCGGCGACATAGGCCAGGCGGGCCGGATTGAGTTCATGCAGCGGCCGCTGCGGGCCCTGCGGATCCCACCAGCGGCGCGCGAGGGCGCCGAACTTGTCGAGTTCCGCCTGGCTGGCGTTGGCCTTCGCCGTGGTCATGCGCCACCCCGCAGGCCGGCGATGCGCTCGCGCCAGCGCCTGGCCTTCGCGCGGATGGCGTCGGTGTCCATGTCCACCAGCTTTCCGCCGGCCAGGCGCGCCCTGCCGGCGATCCAGACGTCGGAGACCTGCTGGCGGCCGGTGGCGTAGACCAGCTGGGAAACGACGTTGTGCAGCGGCTGGGTTTCCAGCGGCGACAGGTCGACGCAGGCCAGGTCGGCCAGCTTGCCCGGTTCGATCGAGCCAATGCTGTCCCCCAGGCCCATGGCGCGGGCGCTGCCCAGGGTGGCGGCGCGCAGGGCGCTGGCGGCGCCCAGGGCCGACGGATCGCCCGAGACACCCTTGGCCAGCAGTGCCGCCGTACGCATCTCGCCGAACATGTCCAGGTCGTTGTTGCTGGCGCAGCCGTCGGTGGCGATCCCGAGGTTGATGCCGGCCTTCTCCAGCTTTGCCACCGGACAGAAGCCCGAGGCCAGCTTGAGGTTCGATTCCGGGCAGTGCACCACGGACACGCCGCGTTCGGCACACAGGGCAATCTCGGCGTCGGTGAGGTCGGTCATGTGCACCGCCATCAGGCGGTCGTTGACCAGGCCCAGGCGATCGAGGCGGGCCAGCTGGCGGCTGCCGTGCGTCTTCATGGCGTCGGCGTTTTCCTGCGCGGTCTCGTGGATGTGGCAATGCACGACCAGGTCGAGCTGGTCGGCGAGCATGCGGATGCGCTCGAAGGCCGCGTCATTGACCGTATAGGGCGCGTGCGGCACGAAACACAGCGAAACCAGCGGGTCGCGCCGCCAGTTGTCGTGGACCTCCAGGCCCTTGTCGAAATATTCGTCCTGGGTGCGCGCCCAGGCGGTCGGGAAATCGATGACCGGCAGGCCGACCAAGGCACGGAAGCCCAGCCGCGAATAGGTGCTGGCCTGCACGTCCGGGAAAAAATAATTCTCGGCGCAGGCGGTGGTGCCTCCGCGAAGCATTTCGGCGACCGCGAGTTCGATGCCGTCGGCGACGAACTCGGGACCAATCACCTGGCCTTCGACCGGCCAGATGTGTTCCTGCAGCCAGACCATCAGCGGCAGGTCATCGGCGACGCCGCGCAGCAGCGTCATCGGGTTGTGGCAGTGGCTGTTGACCAGGCCGGGGATGAGCGCGGAGTCGGGCCGCGACACCACCTCGCCGGCGCTGAACCGGGCCCGCGCCTCGTCCCGCGGCAGCACCGCCACGATGCGGCCATCGCTGACGGCCACCGCGTGGTCGGCGAGCACCACGCCAGCGGGCTCGACCGGGACCACCCAGCCGGCTTCGATCAGCAGGTCGCAGGCCTGCGGCGCGGGGCTCGTCGTCATCCGGTCACTTGACCCGGGAAACGTATTCGCCGGAGCGCGTATCGACCTTGATGACCTCGTCCTGGTTCACGAACAGCGGCACGCGCACCACGGCGCCGGTCTCGAGCTTGGCCGGCTTGCCGCCGCCGCCCGAGGTGTCGCCGCGCACGCCGGGATCGGTCTCGACGATCTTGAGCTCGACGAAGTTCGGCGCCTGCACCGCGATCGGGGTGCCGTTCCAGAGGGTGACCACGCAGTCCTCCTCGCCCTTGAGGTAGTTCTTCGTCTCGCCGATGCCGGCTTCGTCGGCCTGCACCTGCTCGAAGGTCTCGGGGTCCATGAAGTGCCAGAACTCGCCGTCCGCGTACAGGAAGCGCATGTCGGTATCGACGACGTCGGCGGCCTCGAGGCTGTCGGTGGCCTTCATCGTCAGCTCGACCGTGCGGCCGGACTTGATGAAGCGGTACTTGACGCGGGTGAAGGCCTGGCCCTTGCCCGGCTTGACGTACTCGGTGTCGGTGATCACGCACGGCTCGCCGTTGACGATGATCTTCATGCCGTTCTTGACGTCGTTCATGCCATAGCTGGCCATGCGTTGCTCCTGGGTGTCCCGGTTACAATGGGTGAGCCCGCTATGATAACCGCCCCCGCCCCTGCCCTGCAGCCCGTCCCGCCGGCCCCGCCCCCGCGGTGGCAGCAGCTGTGGCGCGAGGCGGTCCGCGACCCGGTCGAACTGCTGGGATTGCTGGAGCTCCCGGAGCTCGCCGCCCGCCTTTCGCCCGCGGCCATGGCTGGCTTCCCGCTGCGGGTGCCCCGCGGTTTCGTCGCACGCATGCGCCGCGGCGACCCCCACGACCCCCTGCTGCGCCAGGTCCTGCCCCTGGACGAGGAAGACCGTCCGGTGCCCGGCTTCGGCCTGGACGCGGTCGGCGACCTGGCCGCCAGCGGCGGCACCGGGGTGATCCACAAGTACCGCGGCCGGGTGCTGCTGGTGGCCACCGGCAGCTGCGCCATCCACTGCCGCTATTGTTTCCGGCGCCATTACCCGTACGCCGAGCAGACCGCCGCGGCGGCTGGCTGGCGCGAGGCCCTGGACTACCTCGCCACCGACACCAGCGTCAGCGAAGTGCTGCTTTCGGGCGGCGACCCGCTGTCGCTGTCCACCGCCAAGCTGGCCGAGTTCACCGCCGCCCTGGCGCGGCTCCCGCACGTGCGCCGGCTGCGCCTGCACACGCGCCTCCCGGTGGTCCTGCCCGAACGGGTCGACGAGGAGCTGCTGGCCTGGCTGTCCAGCCTGCCCTGGCCGGTGGTGATGGTGGTGCATGCCAACCACGGCAACGAGATCGACGCCCCGGTCACGGCCGCCCTGGCCCGGCTGCGCGGGGCCGGCGTGCACCTGCTCAACCAGGCGGTGCTGCTGCGGGGGGTCAACGATTCGCTCCCGGCCCTGTCCGACCTGTCCGAACGCCTGTTCGCCGCCGGCACCCTGCCCTATTACCTGCACCAGCTCGACCGCGTCGCCGGCACGGCGCATTTCGAGGTTCCCGACGAGCGGGCCCGGTCCCTGCACGCGGACCTGGCCGCCCGCCTGCCCGGCTACCTCCTGCCCCGGCTCGTGCGCGAGGTCGCCGGCGCCCCTGCCAAGACCCCCCTGTAAACCTCCGACTCCGCCTCTTCCCCGGTGCCAGGATGTTGCCTCCGCCGGCATTCTGGTATTGTCTCAATCCCCCCGTGCAAGCCATTGATGCGTAAAGGAGTGCCCCGGATGGCACAGCAGGATGCCGTGATCCGTTTGCTCCTGGTGGAAGACCGCCTGGACGACGCCGAACAAATCATCAGCCACCTGCGAAACGGCGGCATGGCGGTGCGTCCGCAGCGCCCGGACTCCGAGGATGAACTGGTCGAACTGCTCGGCAAGCAGAGCATCGACATCGTCGTCGCCGCGTTCGAAGCCGACTACCTGCCGCTGGCCACCGTGCTCGAGCGCGTGACGGCCACCGGCAAGGACATCCCGGTGATCGCCTCGGTCACCACGCTCGATGAAAAGGTGGCGCTGGCGGCCCTGGCCGCGGGCACCCGCGACGTCGCCATCCGCGGCCGCGCCGAACACATGCAGGCCGTGGTGCGCTCCGAGTTCGCGGCACTGACCACCCGTCGCGGGCTGCGCCACCTGGAAGCGGCGCTGCGCGAAACCGAGCGGCGCTGCGATGCGCTGATCGCCTCCTCGCGCGACCCGATTGCCTACGTGCACGAAGGCATGCACATCCGGGCCAACGACGCCTACCTGGAGATGTTCGGCTTCGAGGACTTCGAGGAGATCGAAGGCCTGACCGTGCTCGACCTGATCGCACCCCCGCATGCCGACAATTTCCGCCAGGTCCTGAAGAAGATGAGCAAGGGCGAGGCGCCGCCGCGCCAGCTCGAGCTGCAGGCCCAGCGCACCGACGGCAGCACCTTCGACGCGGTGATGGAGTTCACGCCGGCCACCTACGAGGGCGAAAGCTGCCTGCAGATCGTCTTCCGCCAGCAGACGGTCGACGCGGACATGGTCAAGGAGCTCGATTCGCTGCGCCAGCGCGACCAGCTGACCGGCCTGTTCAACCGCCAGCACTTCATGACCGAGCTCGAGGCCGCCGTGATGCGCGCCACCGAGGGCAAGGACAAGCAGGCACTGCTGCTGATCGAACCCGACCACTACGAAAACCTGCTGGCCGAGATCGGCCTGGCGTCCGCGGACCAGCTGATCAAGGGGGTCGCCGAGCGCCTCAAGGGCGCGCTGGACGCCGACACCCAGGTCGCCCGCATGAGCGACCACGGCTTCGCGGTGCTGTGCCAGGCGCACGACCACAAGCAGAGCCAGGCCCAGGCCGAACGCATCCGCGAAGCCTTCAAGGACCACATCCTCGAGCTCGGCGAACGCTCGGTGAACCTCAGCGTCAGCATCGGCGGCGTGCAGATCGGCGAACGCATCGCCTCGGTGACCCAGGTGATGGCCAAGTCCAGCCAGTGCCTCGCGTCCTGCGAAGGCATGGGCGGCAACCGCATCGAGATCTTCGACCCGGCGGCGCGCGACCGCGCCGAGGAAGAGCGCATCCAGGCCTGGGTGCAGCGCATCCGCGAAGCCCTGGCCGGCGACCAGTTCGTGCTGCACTACCAGCCGATCATCAGCCTGACCGGCGCCGAGGAAGAGAACTACGACGTCTACCTGCGCATGAAGGGCCAGGGCGGCGAAGTGATCCCACCGATGACCTACCTGTCCATCGCCGAGGAACACGGCCTGCTCGACGACATCGACCGCTGGGTCATCAGCCACGCGATCGGCGTCATCGCCGAGCGTGGCCAGGCGGGCAAGACCACCAACCTGTTCGTCAAGATCACCCCGGCCTCGCTGGTCGAGGGTGGCCTGGACAAGCACATCGCCGAACAGCTCAAGGCCCATGGCGTCGCCGGCGAACGGCTGGTGCTGCAGATCCCGGAATCGAAGGTCTTCACCCACCTCAAGTCGCTGCAGTCCTTCCAGAAGGCCGTTTCGGCGCTGGGATGCCGCCTGGCGCTGGAACAGTTCGGCACCGGCCTCAATTCCTTCCAGATGCTCACCCACTTCGACCCGGCGATCCTCAAGATCGACCGCAGCTTCGTCACCGAGCTGGGCAAGAACGCCGACGTCCAGAAGCAGGTGCGCGAGATCGTCGAGAAGGCCCACGAAGCCGGCAAGCTCGCGCTGGCCGAGTTCGTCTCGGACGCCAGCACGATGAGCGTGCTGTTCGGCATGGGCGTGGACTTCGTCGAGGGCAACTTCCTGGCCGCCCCCGGCCCGCAGATGAACTACGACTTCGGGTAAAGCGCCCTCACAGCGTGGCCGGCATGTTGCGAAGCGCGTTGATGCGCTCGGTCAGCGGCGGGTGGGTCATGAACAGGCGGCGCAGGCCGTGGCCCACGGCGCCGGAGATGCCGAACGCACGCACTTCCTTGGGCAGGGTCGATTCGCCGTAGGTCTGCGACAGGCGCTCGAGCGCGGCGATCATCTTTTCGCGGCCGGCCAGGCGGGCACCGCCGGCGTCGGCGCGGAACTCGCGCCAGCGGCTGAACCACATCGCCACCACCGAGGCGAGCATGCCGAAGATGATGTCCAGCACCAGCACCGTGATGAAGTAGAACGGACCAGTGCCGCCGTCGCGGTTGCCGCTCAGCGCCGCGTCGATCACGCGGCCGACGATGCGCGACAGGAAGATCACGAAGGTGTTCAGCACGCCCTGGATCAGCGCCATCGTGACCATGTCGCCATTGGCGACGTGGCTGACTTCATGGGCGAGGACGGCTTCGGCCTCGTCACGGCTCATCGCCCGCAGCAGGCCGGTGGACACCGCGACCAGGGAGTTGTTGCGGCTGGGCCCCGTGGCGAAGGCATTGATTTCCGGCGCGTCGTAGATCCCGACCTCGGGCATCGCGATGCCGGCGGCTTGCGCCTGCCGCTTCACGGTGGCCAGCAGCCAGGCCTCGCCTTCGTTGCGTGGTTCGGTGATCAGGTGCAGGCCGGTGGTGCGCTTGGCCATCCACTTGGAGATCGCCAGCGAAATGAAGGCACCGCCGAAACCGAACGCCGCGGCAAACAGCAGCAGCGCGCCGTTGTTGCCCAGGCTGATGCCGAACACGTTCTGCAGCACGCTCATCACGATGCCAAGCAGGACCAGCACCGCCAGGTTGGTGGCAAGGAAAAGGGCGACTCGCTTGAACATGGGGACGTTCTCTCGTGGGGGTGGCGGCGGGGCCGCCGTTCTGGGGTTAAATGTACGCAGTGACGGTTAAATTCAAGTGGTGATGTCCACCGACCCTTCCTACCGCGGCC
>CAXAYM010000093.1:0-8019 GCA_963973175.1 uncultured Arenimonas sp. | reverse complement strand
CAGGGCAGCCGCGGGCGGCTGCCTTCGCTGGTCCACCGGCGCACGTGTGGGCTGGGATCGCTGCTCCAGCGCTGCAGTTGGGCCAGGGTCGGCGTGAAGTGGTTCAGCAGGAAGGGGCGCACCGCGAATTCGCTGGTGAAGCGCTGGGTCAGTGCGTGCAGGGCCAGCAGTCCACGTTCGGGATCGGCCTGGCCGCGGCGGGCGATGTATTCGCCAAGGGGCCAGCCGATCCAGCCGGCCAGGCCGGCGTCGGTGACGCGGAAAGCAAGTTCGTCGGTGGTCTCCGGCGGCGCCAGCGCGGCTTCGATGATGCCTGCGGCCCGGTCGAAATCATCCGGCAGGGTCGCTTCCAGCGCGTCGGCGACCTGCATCGCGCGCGCTTTCATTTCCAGCGCGTCCAGGCCTTCAAGCGCGTGCCGCTCGAAACTGCGGCGATCGAACGCGCGCCAGTGGCGCTGCAGGTGCTCGCCGCAGGCGCGGACGAGGTCGGGGTTGATCAGGTTCTTGAACGGCTCGGGCATGGGGTTATTGTCCGCCAGATGCGTTCTGTAGGAGCGCCTTCAGGCGCGAAGCCCTTGGCTTTGCCTGCGGCAAAGAAAAGATTCGCGCCTGAAGGCGCTCCTACAGGGGTGTGGCGGTCGCCAGGTGGGCGAGCAGCTGCATCAGGCTGCGCACGTCGGTGTGGTTGTGGGCCAGGACCCGGCGTAGGTCGGTGGCGGGGCCGCCGTTGAGGTAGTCACGCCAGGCGCGCGGGGCTTCGCTGCCGGGCAGGTCGTCCTCGCGCAGGACTTTCAGCAGCTGGCGTTCGACGGTGGCCAGGCGGCAGTTTTCCCAGAGACCGCGGTAGCGTCGGCGCACCGGATGCAGCAGGTCCAGGTGCGCCAGCGGCGTGATCGGGCAGGGCATCCGCGCCAGCCGGTAGCGGGTTTTCAGCAGCGGCGCGTCGTAACTGCGGCCGTTGTAGCTCACCAGGACCGTGTCGGCCTCAAGCCAGCGCGCGAAGGTTTCCAGCATCGCGCGTTCGGCGGCCATCGTGGTGGTCGTCAGCTGGCGGATGCGCAGCTGGCCGTCCATGCGGTCGGCACAGCCGATCATGAAGGCGCGGGTACCGGTGCCGCCGGCCAGGCCGGTGGTTTCGGTGTCGAAACACAGCAGCCGGGCCGGGTCGACGAGGTCGAAATTCTTCGCGAAGGAGGCATCGACGAGCGGCGGCAGGGACGGGGCTTCGTGGCGGGACTCGCAATAGCGCAGGCCGGGAGCGATTTCCTCGCCGGGAAGATCGCGGTCGGGCGGGCGCAGCGGCGTGATGGGTCGGCTGCCCGCGCGTGCGCGCAGGCCAAGCAGGCGACGGATGTTTTCCGGGACTTCGGGGCGCGGCCGGGTGCCGGCAGGAGATGCAGCCGGGCGGCCCTCCCTTTCCGGTTGCGGCGAAGGCGAGGGAACAGGCGCCGCCCTGCCGGCTTCCCGCTGAAGCAGCCGCAGCTTCTGCGCCAGGCCCGTACTCACGCCACCGTCCCCAGCAATTCCAGCACCCGCGTCGCAAGCGCCCGCGGCGTATTGCCGGTCTTGCCTTCGTCCGCCGCCAGCACCGGGCCGACGCAGGCCGGGCAACCGGCGGCGCAGTCGCAGGCGGCGACCAGTTCGCGGGCGCGCTGCACCAGTTCGGCCTGGCGGAGCCACAAGGGTTCGCTCAGGCCGATGCCCCCAGGGTAGTTGTCGTAAAGGTAGACCGTGGGCGTGAAGCGCTCGGCGGCATCCGGGCTGCCGGGCTGGCCGTCGGCGCCGCGAAGCTGGCCGCGCCCGCGTTCGTCGGTGTGCGCGAACCAGGCACCGTCGCCGCTGCCGACGGCCTGGCGCAGGTCGCGGCCTTCGGCCATCACGGCCACCGTGGCGACCACATGCAGCGCATAGGCGGCGCCCAGAAAACCATCCAGCGCGTCCTGGCGCGAAGCAAACGCGTGCTCGAGCGCATCCTGCGGCAGCTGCCACCACAGCGAGGTGGTGTGCATCTCCTGGTCGGGCAGGTTCACCGGCCCGTAGCCGATGTTCTCGTGGGTGTAGTAGCGGATCTTCTTGTAGCCCGGCACGCGCCGCACCACGTGCACCTCGCCGTGCTGGGCGCTGCCGTCGCCGGCACGCACCCCCTCGAACCGCTCAAGCACCTTGAGCTTGGTGTAGTCGATGGCGTCGGTGTAGTAGTCGACGTGGGTACGGGTGACATAAGCCTTGCGACCCTCCCAATCCAGTCTCTCCACCTGGAAGGGTACCGACTGGATCATGTGGATCGCCCCTTCGTACAAGGTGAGCGCGGCGGCGGAATAGTCCACCTCGGCGATGATCTTCTGGCGGCCATCGGTGCGGTCGACGACAACGAAGTTGCCATCGGCCACCGAGCGCAGCGACACCGCGTTGGCCGGGTAGCTGTCGGCGATCCAGTCCCAGCGCTCGCCTTCCGAATGCAGGACGCCGGTTTCGGCCAGCACGTCGAGCCAGGGCGAGGGGTCGAGCGGCCCGTAGGATTCGCCGCGAAGGAAGGGAAGTTCGAAGGCGGCGCAGCGCAGGTGGTCAAGCAGGATCAGAGGCTGGTCGGGCGCGATGCGTGCGTGCTCGGGATTGGCGCTTTCGAAAAATCCCGGGTGCCGAACCAGGTACTGGTCGAGCGGATCCGAAGAAGCCACCAGCACGCCCAGCGAAGGTTGCTGGCGCCGGCCGGCACGGCCCACGCGCTGCCAGGTGGCCGCCACCGAGCCGGGGTAGCCGTTGAGCACCACGACGTCGAGCGCGCCGATGTCCACGCCCAGCTCCAGCGCCGAGGTGCTCACAATGCCGTCGACGTTGCCGGCGCGCATGGCCCGTTCGGCGTCGCGGCGTTCGTTGGGCAGGTAACCGCCGCGGTAGGCGCGGATGCGCGGTGGCTTGCGCGGGTCGTGGTCGAAGACATCCTTCAGGTATTTGGTGAGCACCTCGACCATCGTGCGCGACTGCGCGAACACCAAGGTCTTGAGCCCCGCCCGGATCGCCAGGCGGGCGATGCGGTTGGACTGCGAGCGCGCCGACGCGCGCAGGCCCAGGTCGGGGTTGACCACCGGCGGGTTCCACAGCAGCAGGTGCTTTTCGCCCACCGGCGCGCCCGATTCGGTGATGGCCTCGATGGGCGCCTCCACCAGCGCCCCGGCGTGCTGCTGCGGGTTGCCAATCGTCGCCGAGCAAAGGATGAACTGCGGGTTGGCGCCGTAGAACGCGCACACCCGCTTGAGCCGTCGCACCACGTTGGCCAGGTGCGAGCCGAATACGCCGCGGTAGGTGTGCACCTCGTCGATCACCACGTAGCGCAGGTTCTCGAAAAACTGCGCCCACTTGGTGTGATGCGGGAGGATGGCCTGGTGCAGCATGTCGGGGTTGGACACCACCAGGTCGGCGTGCAGCCGGATGGCCTGGCGGGCGTCGCCCGGCGTGTCGCCGTCGAAGGTGTGGCAGCGCAGGCCCAGGTCGCCGGCACGGTTGAGTTCCAGCAGGTCGGCCACCTGGTCCTGCGACAGCGCCTTGGTCGGGAACAGGAACAGCGCCTTGGCCTGCTGCTGCATCGCCGCCGCGACCACCGGCAGCGTGTAACACAGGCTCTTGCCCGAGGCCGTGGGCGTGACTACGACGAAATTCCTGCCGGCCTGCGCGGCGTCCCAGGCCTGCGCCTGGTGGCTGTAGAGCTGGCCGATGCCGCGCGCGCGCAGCGCCGACGCCAGCGCCGGCGGCAGGTCGCCAGGCAGCGGCGCGTACCGGCCTTCGCGCGCGGGCTGGACGAAGTGGCCGGTGACCCGGTCGGCGTACTTGGCCTGGAGGCGGCTGGCCAGCTGCCGCGGATCACGCACCCGCGGCGCCAGCGGCGAGTCGTCCGGCGCCTGGGCGCCGGGGGCGAGGGCGAGGTCGCGGGCATCGTGGCGGGCAAGGGCGTTGGAGGGCATGGGGACGTGGACGGGGCGAGGGGCAGCCATTTACCGCCGTGCCCGTCTCACGACGTGAGACGCCGCGCCGGCGTAGGCTTGACCCACGTCAACGCCGCCCGGCGCCGCGCGCGTAGGGTGGCCATATCCCCCGCCGCCTCCCGAGGAGCCTGGCCATGATCCGCGACCTGTTCGTTTTCCTGCAGGGCACCGCAGCCGATGCCGCGGCCCTGGACGCCGCCGTCCACCTGGCCCAGGCCCACGACGCCCACGTGGCCGCGCTGGCCGTGGCGCATGCGCCGGTCCCCTTCGCCAGCGAGTGGGGCGTCACTGCCGTCGGTCTCGACCAGGCGGGTTTCGATGCCCTTCGCAAGGCCGCCGAAGGTGCGGCGGACGGTGCCCGGGCGAAGCTCGAGGCGGCGGGCGTCTCCCATGAAGTACGGGTGGTCGATTCGCCCCTGGCCTGGCCCGAGGAGGTTGCCGCGCTGCACGCCAGGCATGCCGACCTGTGCATTTTCGGAGGCCCGGCCCCCGACGCCCCGGGCTCGCGGTTCGGTACCAGCTTCGATGCCCTGCTGATGCATTCGGGCCGGCCGGTGCTGCTGGTTCCCGACGGGATCACGCTGATGGTGCCGCCTCGTCGCGTGGTGATCGCCTGGCAGCCTCGCCGCGAAGCCAGCCGCGCCGTGCATGACGCCCTGCCCTGGCTGCCGCGCGACGCCCGCGTGGACGTGCTGGTGGTCAATCCGCAGTCCACGGCCCTGGGTTATGGCGAGGCGCCGGGCTCGGACATTGCCCGCCATCTCGCGCGCCACGGCTGCCAGGCCAAAGTGGTGGAAATCGATCGCGGCGGCCAGAGCACCGGCCAGGCCATCCTGGACCATGCGACATCCAGCGTCGCCGACCTGGTGGTCATGGGCGGCTTCAGCCATTCGCGCTGGCGCGAACAGGTGTTCGGCGGCGTCACCCGCACCGTGCTCGAGGGGACGCGCACGCCGGTGCTGTTTTCGCACTGAGCCCCGGCTTCAGCTGGACGCGACCCGGTTGCGGCCGCTGGCCTTGGCGGCGTAGAGCTGGCGGTCGGCCGCGCGCACGAGCGTGGCGACGTCGACACCCGGATCGTAGCTCTTGGCCAGGCCGGCGCTGACCGTCACCACGCCCAGCGGGCTGGCCGGGTGGTCGATGCCGGTCGCCATGACGTCCTCGAGGATGCGGCGCAGGATGCGCTCGGCGTGCGGCACCGCGATCGAGGTGAACACCAGCGCGAACTCCTCGCCGCCGTAGCGGTAGCAGCGCACGTCGCGGCGGATCTGGCCCGCCAGCACGTCCGCGACCCGCCGCAGCGCCTGGTCGCCGGCCTCGTGGCCGAGGGTGTCGTTGTAGGGCTTGAAGAAATCCACGTCGAGCATGCCCAGGGCCAGGCCCGCCATCGGTTCGGGATGGGACAGCAGCTGCGCCAGGTCGTCGTCGAAGGCGCGGCGGTTGGGCAGGCCGGTCAGGCTGTCGGTGCGCGTGAGCTGTTCGAGCCGGCGGTTGGCGTCCGCCAGTTCGCGGGTGCGGTCCTCGACCGTTCCTTCGAGTTCCACCTGGCGCTGTTCGACCTGTTGCGCAAGTTCGCGGAAGCTGCGCGAGAGGCTTCCGATCTCGTTCGCTTCCTCCAGCGGGAGGTCCGCGACCGCCGCCTCGGTCTGTTCACCGCGCGCGATGCGGTCGGCGGCATCCTGCAGGCGGCGCACGGGCTGGCTGACGCGCCGGCTCAGCACCGTGCCGACCACGACGAGCAGGATCAGCTGCAGCACCAGGCCCAGCGCCAGCATGATCGCCGCGCCCCGATGCGCCGCGCCGGCCACCTGGCTGGCGGGATAGATCGTGGCCAGGCGCCAGTCCGGTCCCTCGACCCGGGTGAACACCATGTAGGCGCCACTTTCCTCGTCGCGCATCACCTGGGCGCCGTGGTCCTGCTCCATGTGCTCCGAGGCCAGCCGGTGGACGCGGCCGGGGAAGGGGTCCTCGAGATCGTCGACGTGCAGGATGCCCCGCGCCTGGTCGTTCTCGGTCATCGCGTCGGGGCCGGCGATCAGGTGGCCGTCGCTGCTGAGCAGGAGGGTGCTGGTGCCCGCGAGGCGACTGCGGCCCAGGCGCGCGAGGATCTCGTCGAGCAGGATGTCGTGGCTGGCATTGACCAGGTGGCGGCCCTCGTCATCGACCGGCAGCTGCGCCGTTACCGTCCACTGCCGCGCGGTCTTGTCGAAGTACAGGCCCGACCAGGTCATCTCGCGTTCCGGATTGTTCGCGGGCGTGGTCCGCGCGATCACCGCGCCGGCGGTGACATCGAGCGCCGGGTCGGCCTGCAGTCCCCAGGGCACGCCCGGCCAGTGGATCACCAGCACGTTCTCCGGCAGGGAAGCGTGCAGGTTGGCGAAAGGCTCGCGCCAGGCCTGGCCCAGTTCGGCGACCAGGTCGGTGGTGATCACGATGCGCCGGCGGAGCTCCCCGTCCAGCGTGCCCGTCGGCCGGCGGCCGATGAAACCCGTGGTGTGGATGACATAACGCCCGCCCTCGGTGCGGTGGCCCCGGAAATAGGCCGGGTCCAGCCGGATCGTGCCGTCCTCGCGGGGGACGTACATGTCGTCGAAGCGGGCGCCGTAATCCACGGCCTGGTCCCGGTAGCGACGCAGGAACTCGGCGCTGAACAGCTCCAGGTGCGCGGCGGCGTCGCGGAAGGCCTGCTCTTCCTGCAGGCCCTGCAGTTCGGCGTGCCGGCGCAGCTGGTCCAGCGCCCGGTCGCGCGAAAGCTGCCAGGCATAGGCGTAACCCAGGCCCGTGGCGCAGACCACCGCCAGGGTGGACCACAGGGCGACGCGCCCGAGGACCTGTTGGGCCAGCAGGCGCATGGGCTCAGCCGCAGCGTACGGTCAGGACCTGGTTGTCCTTGTCCACGTCCAGGTTCACCCGGTCCTCCCGGTAGTCCATGGTGACCATCATTCCGGGCTTGATGACGCGGATCCGGTCCGAACCGGTGTCCGCCTTCACCTTGGCCACCAGCGCCTCGTCGGCGACTTTACCCACGGCCCACTGGCCGGCCTTGGCATCACAGGTCATGGCGGGATCCTCAACAGGCGTGGCTTCGTCCATGGACGGCGGGGGCGGCGGTGCGGCAAAACCGTCGGCGCTGTCCTCCGCCGGCGGCGGCTCCTGGGACGGGGTTGCGCAGGCGGACAGGGCAAACAGGCTGGCCAGGGCCAGCGCAAGGGGACGGATCAGGCGCATTCGGACTCTCCGCGTGGGGGTGTCCTGAGCGTAACGCAGGGCGGGGCGGGCGTCTGCGCGCTGGTTGGCGCCCACCTGAATGAGTTCCCAGATGCAACGATACGTGCCAACCAGGAGTCTTTGTTTCACCGGCGTGGTCCCCCATCCTTTGGCCATCCCACCGGAGTCCCCGCCATGAAATCCATCCTGCATTCGCCGACCGCCCTGTCCGGCCTGTCCCTGCGCAACCACGTCGTGATGGCCCCGATGACCCGCTCGCGGGCCCCGGGCAATGTTCCCAACGAACTGATGGCCACCTATTACGGGCAGCGCGCCAGCGCCGGCCTGATCATCACCGAAGGCACCTCGCCGTCCCCGAACGGCCTGGGCTATTCGCGCATTCCCGGCCTTTTCAACGCCGAACAGGCCCGCGGCTGGGGCGCCGTCGCCAAGGCCGTGCACGACCGTGGCGGCCGGATCTCCCTCCAGCTGATGCACAGCGGCCGCATTGGCCACCCGGCCAACCTGCCCGAGGGTGCCGAACTGCTGGGCCCGTCGGCGATCGCCGCCGCCGGCCAGATCTGGACCGACACCCAGGGCATGCAGGACCACCCTGTGCCGCGGGCGATGGACACGGCCGATATCGCCGCCACGCGCGATGAATACGTTCGTGCAGCCATGCTGGCGCGCGAGGCCGGGATCGACTTCGTCGAGGTGCACGCGGCCAACGGTTACCTCCCGGGCCAGTTCCTCAACCCCAAATCCAACCAGCGCAGCGATGCCTACGGCGGCACCGCCGAAAACCGCCGGCGTTTCCTGCTTGAGCTGGTCG
>CAXAYM010000092.1:0-8021 GCA_963973175.1 uncultured Arenimonas sp. | reverse complement strand
CGGCTGGGACGCCCCGCGCATGCCCACCCTGCAGGGCCTGCGCCGCTGCGGAACGCCGCCGGCGGCGCTGCGCCTGTTCTCCGACCGGGTCGGCATCAGCAAGCAGAACTCGCTGATCGACTATTCCGTGCTCGAAGGCTGCATCCGCGAAGTGATGGACGCGGCCGCGGCGCGCCGCCTGGCCGTCATCAATCCGGTGAAGCTGGTGCTCACCAACCTGCCCGACGGCCACGCCGAAACCCTGCGCTTCCCGAACCATCCCAAGGACGCCAGCTTCGGCGACCGCGAGGTGCCCTTCTCGCGGGAACTGTGGATCGAACGCGAGGATTTCATGGAAGTGCCGCCCAAGGGCTTCCATCGCCTCGTGCCGGGCGGCGAAGTGCGCCTGCGCGGCGTCGGCATCGTGCGCTGCGAGGACGTGGTCAAGTCCGGGGACGAGGTCACCGAGCTGCGTTGCACGCTCGACCCGCTCACCCGGCCGGGCCTGGAAGGTGCCGACCGCAAGGTCAAGGGCACCATCCACTGGGTCAGCGCCGCGCACGCGGTGCCGGCGGAGGTGCGCCTGTACGACCGCCTCTTCAACGTGCCCGACCCGGATCGCGACGAGGACGGCAAGACCTACCGCGACCACCTCAACCCGGAGTCGGTGCGCGTCGTCCAGGCCTACATCGAACCGTCGGCGGCGCAGCTGCCGGCGGAGGCTGGCGTGCAGTTCGAGCGCCTGGGTTTCTTCACCGCCGACCGCCGCGACCACGCGCCGGACCGCCCGGTGTTCAACCGCACCGTCACGCTGCGCGACACCTGGGCGAAGAAGTGAGCGACGCATGATCTACGCCCAGCTCCACCTCACCCTGCCGGCGTGGATCCACGAAGAAGTGGACGCCCAGCGCGCCTATCCGTCGGCCCAGGACAAGGTGGCGCTCGCGATCCAGCTGTCGCGACGCAACGTCGACCACCGCAGCGGCGGGCCCTTCGGCGCCGCGGTGTTCAGCGGTGACCGCCTCGTCGGCGTCGGCGTGAACCGCGTCGTCCCGCACAACTGTTCGGCCGCGCACGCCGAAGTGATGGCGCTTGCGACCAGCCAGCAGCGTATGCAGAGCTTCCGGCTCAACCAGTCCGGTGGCCCGATCACCCTGGCCACGTCGGCCCAGCCCTGCTCGATGTGTTACGGCGCCGTGGTCTGGGCCGGCATCGACGAACTCCTGATCGGCGCCCGCGCCGACGACGTCCAGGAACTGGCCGGTTTCGACGAAGGCCCGCTGCCCGCCGACTGGCAGGGCGAACTCGGGAAGCGCGGCATCCGCGTCAGCACCGACCTGCTGCGCGACCATGCCCGCGACGTGCTGCGCGACTACGGGGAGTCCGGACTTGTCTACTGACGGCCTGCTGGCCTACTGCCGCCCGGGTTTCGAACCCGAACTGGCGGCCGAACTGGGCGAACGCGCGGCGATCGCCGGCTTCCCCGGCTACGCCAAGGCCGAGCGCAACACCGGTTTCGTGCAGTTCCTGGGCATCGAGGACGGCGCGGGGCTGTCCTCGGCCCTGCCCTGGTCGACGCTGATCTTCGCGCGCCAGAAGCTGCGCCTGCTGGCCGACCTGCCCGGGCTCGATCCGAAGGATCGCGTCGGCCCGATCATGGAGGCTTTGGGCGGCCGCGGCCGCCACGGCGACGTCTGGGTCGAACACACTGATTCCGACGAAGGCCGGCAACTGTCGGGCCTGGCCCGCGCGCTCGGCAATGCCCTGCGTCCCGCGCTGCGCCAGCGTGGCCTGATCACCGAAAAGGAAGACCCGCGCCTGCCCCGCCTGCATGTGCTGATGCTGGCCGGCAACCATGCCCTGCTCGGCAGCGCCGACCCGAAGGACGCCTCGCCCTGGCCGCTGGGCGTACCGCGCCTGCGCGCGCACGCCGACGCCCCCAGCCGATCCTCGCTCAAGCTCGAGGAGGCGCTGATGTGCCTGCTGACCGACAAGGAGCGCGAGGCCTTCCTGCAGCCGGGCATGAACGCCGCCGACCTCGGCGCGGCGCCCGGCGGCTGGAGCTGGGTGCTGGCGCGCCGGCACATCCGCGTCGCCGCGATCGACAACGGCCCGATGGCCGCCAGCGCGATGGACACCGGCGTGATCGAACACATCCGCGCCGACGGCTTCCGCTGGCAGCCACCCAAGCCGCTGGACTGGATGGTCTGCGACATGGTCGAGTCACCCTCGAAGGTGGCCGACCGCATGGCCACCTGGTTCCGCGAGGGCTGGTGCAAGCGATCGGTCTTCAACCTCAAGCTGCCGATGAAAAAACGCTGGGACGAGACCCGCGACTGCCTGCAGCATTTCGTCGACCACGCCGGCAGGCCGCTGACCCTCCGCGCCAAGCAGCTCTACCACGACCGCGAGGAAATCACGGTCTATGCGGGCTAGCCTGCTCGCGCTGCTGGTGCTGGCGTCGCCCGTCCTGGCGCAGACGGACGACTATTTCAGCCGCGTCGACCTCGACGGTGATGGCCGGGTGTCGCTCGAAGAGTTCCTCGAGCGAATGGGCTTCGCCTTCCGGCAGATGGACATCGACGGCAATGGCGTACTCGAGCCGCACGAGCAGCACGTGCCCGACGCGCCGCGCATCACGATCGAACAGCACGAAGCGCGCTTCGGCGCCCAGTTCCGCCGCCAGGACGCCGACGGCGACGGCTACCTCAGTCGCGCCGAGCTGCTGGCGCCGCCGCGCCGCTAACCGCGATCTGTAGGAGCGCCTTCAGGCGCGAATCCCTTCTTTGCCGCAGGCAAAGCCAAAAGATTCGCGCCTGAAGGCGCTCCTACCAGGACAGCTCAAAGGCCGCTGACGAAGCCGATGATCGCCATCACGCACATCGCGACCATCAGCAGCAGGGTAAGGACCGTGCCGAGGAAGCGGCCCGGGCTGGTGCCGGCGCTGGTGGCGAGGCCCCAGGCATGCAGCAGCCGCGACACGAACAAGGCCGTGCCGAAGGCGTGCACCAGCCAATCCGGGTAGCCGTTGAGCTCCATGCCGCCCAGCAGGATCAGCGCCAGCGGCACGTATTCCACCGCGTTGGCATGGGCGCGCACGCGCCGGTTGAGCTCGCTGTTGCCGCCGTCGCCCAGCCCCACCTTGTGCTTCCAGCGGGCGGCGATGACCCGGCCCGCCAGGACCAGGATCAGCAGGGTGCACAGCGCGGCATAAAGCAGGGTGATCATCGTCGCTCCTCAGATGAGGCCCGGCTTCCAGGGGCCGGTGATGGCGACCGTGAAGCCAGGCTCGTAGACGTTCGCGAACAGCCACTTGCCGTCCGGCGAGAAACAGGCGCCTGCCCATTCCTCTTCCCGGAAGTCTCCGCTGAAGCCCCGGTGCCCGTCCAGCACGACGTTGTTGCGGCAGAACTCGAACAGGCCGCCGGCGTGGTCCAGGCCGTAGAGGCGCTGCACCGGCTGGTCCGAGTCCTCGCAGATCACCAGGCCACCGCGCGGACTGGCGACGATGTTGTCCGGGTAGTCGAGCACGTCCGGCGAGGGCGACTCGAACACCAGTTCGAGCAGGCCCTCCCGGGGGCGGTAGGCCCACAGCTGGCCGCAGCGCGCATCGCCGCCGCTGGTGGAGATGAAAAAGACCCGCCCTTCTTCGACGATCACCCCTTCGAGCCGGATGAAGGAGGAGCCGCCGTTGGCGAGGCCCTGGCGCACCAGACCATCGGGGTCGCCGTTGGCACTGCGCCCACGCGTGGGCTCCTCGATCTCCACCCAACGCACCTTCAAGACTTCACCCACCCGCCGTCCCCGGCGAAGATCGGGCGCGCCCTCGGCGCGCAGCATCTGCAGGCGGCCGCCACGGTGCAGCTGGCCTGGGACCTTCGGGATGAACCGGTAGAACCCGGCATGGGGCTCCTGGTCCTCGGTGAGGTAGACGATGCCATCGCGCGGATCCACCGCGGCCGCCTCATGTTCCATCTGGCCCATGTCCAGCAGCGGTTCGGCGTTCGAAAGCCCCTTGCCCGGCACCTCGAACACGAAGCCGTGGCTTCGCTTCATCTCGTGCACGTAGTCCTTGGTGATCCGCACCTTCTGCCCGGCGTCGACCACGATTTCCTCGCAGGACAGCCAGCTGCCCCAGGGCGTGACGCCGCCGGCGCAATTGACCAGGGTGCCCGACAACGAAGGCGTGGCATCCACGAAGGCGCCGCGCGCCGTGTCGAAGCGCAGGGTGACGGTGCCGCCACGGACGTCGGAGTCATAGGTGGCCGCGGCCGGCGCGAAACTGCCGCCGGGCTCCCGAGTCAGCTCGTGGTTGCGCACCAGGGTGACGATGTCGCCTTCAGCCCCGACCACGCCCATGCCGTCGTGTTTGCCGGGGCAGGACTGGCCTGGCGCGATCTCCTCGCCGGCCCAGCCAAAACTGGTGTACTCGAAACCCCGGGGCAGCTGCAGCAGCGGCAGGCCGGTGGCGCGGTCGGACACCGGTGCCAGTGGTCCGTAACCCTGCGAGGCGCGCAGGCCACTTCCGGCTTTCGCCAGCAGCGTGCCCACGGGCCCGAGGCCCAGTGCCGCCACGCCCAGCCCAAGCCCGCCCTGCAGCAAGCGGCGCCGCGTGATGCGCGGCGTGTGATCGTGATGGCTCAAGACATGGCTCCGCGCTTGGGTCCCTGGAAGACCCACCATGCTGCGGGTCCTGCGTGACAGTTACGCGTCGGGCAGGCTGATCGCCGTGGCCACGATGCGCAGTTCCCGTTCGGCCGGGGCCTTGGCGCCGTCGTCCTCGACCAGATGGCGAGCATGTTCCTCGCTGATCGGCTCGACCTGCAGCACGCCGTAGGCCACCGCCGGGCCGCTGGCGTCCCTGGGCACCTCGAAGCCATGGTCTTTTGCCATCACGCGGGCGCCGTGGCCGTCCTGCTCAAGCGCCACCCAGCAGCCCTTCTTCTGGCAGACCTCGGTGATGCGGCCCGAGAACTTCGCAGGCTTGCCTTCGTAGGCACCGGGGTTGGCGGCAGCCTCGGCGATGGCCACCACGTCGCCTTCCGGCATCGGCTCGCCATAATCGGCGGCCAGCGCCACGGGGGCCAGGCACAGCAGCAGCGGGAACAGCAGTCGGTTCATCGGGAGGTCCTCAGGCGGCGAGCGGGCGGGCATGCAGCGCGGCCACTTCGTGGGTGGTTCCGAACTTGCCCTTCTCATCCCGGGTGACCTGCGCCAGGGCACAGCCGGGATCGTGGGTGAAATAAAGATGCACGTTGCGCGCGAGCTTGTCTTCAAGGAAGGCACGCTTCTCGTCGATCAGCATTTCCGGGAAACGGTCGTAGCCCATCGTGATGGGCACGTGCACCCAGGGCCGCCCCGGGATCAGGTCGGCGCAGAAGACCAGGCCACCGCGGGGGCGGCCGTCCGGGCCCTCCAGGCCGCACAGCTCGGCCAGCATCAGGCCCGGCGTGTGGCCTTCACTGAAGTGGAAGCGCACGGCGTCGCCGAGCACCTTGCAGCGGTCGCCGGCGACCAGTTCGAGCCGGCCGCTGGCTTCAAGCAGGTCCATCAGTTCGGGAATGAAGCTGGCGCGGTCGCGCGGATGCGGATCGCGCGCGCGCCGCCAGTGTTCGGCACCGACGACGAACTGCGCGTTCGGGAACAGCAGCCGCGCCGGCTTGCCCTCCTCCCAGGCGGCCAGCAGGCCGCCGGCGTGGTCGAAGTGCAGATGGCTCAGCACCACCACGTCGATGTCCTCGTGCGAGAAGCCCGCGTCGGCCAGCGAATCCAGCAGGACGTGCCGGTCCTCGACGACGCCGTAGCGCTCGCGCAGCTTCGGTTCGAAGAACGCGCCGATACCGGCCTCGAACAGCACGGTCTTGCCGTTCACCGGCGTCGCCAGCAGGGCCCGGCAGGCCAGTTCGATGCGATTGACGTCGTCGGGCGGCGACCACTTCTGCCACATCGCCCGCGGCGCATTGCCGAACATCGCGCCGCCGTCCAGGCGCTGCGAGTTTCCGAGGATCGACCACAGTTTCATGCCTGACTCCTAGCGATAGACCGAGGCTTCGGTGGACGACCCCTTGCCCACGCCCTTCCAGCGCGGGTCGGTGCCGGCCTCGACGTCGCCCGTCCGGTGGTGCCACAGCACCACCTGCATATTGCCCCAGGTGCGGTCGCCGGCCTCGACGTCGTGGCCCATGGCTTCGAGCGCCTCGATCTCGGCAGGTTCGAACGCTGACGCCTCCGCCTGCACGACGTCGGGCAGATACTGGTGGTGGAAACGCGGCGCCGCGGCGACGGCCTGGGCGCCCTCGCCCTGCATCAGTTCGACCAGGCCCAGCAGCACCATCGTGATGATGCGGCTGCCGCCCGGCGTGCCCAGCACCGCGGTGCGGTCCGGCCCGACGAGGAAACTCGGCGTCATCGAGGACAGCGGCCGCTTGCCCGGCGCGATCGCATTGGCGTCGTCGCCGACCAGGCCAAAGGCATTGGGCACGCCCGCCTTGACCGAAAAATCATCCATCTCGTTGTTGAGCAGGAAGCCCGTGCCCGGCACCACCAGGGCATTGCCGTAGGGCAGGTTCACCGTCTGGGTCACCGCCACCAGGTTGCCCTCGTCGTCCACGATCGAGAAATGGCTGGTGTCCGGACGCAGCGGGTCTGCGTTGATGCCCGGCAGCAGGTCGCTGGGTGTTGCCTTCGCGGGGTGGATCGACGCCCGCAGGCCAGCGGCGTAGGCATCGGAGACCAGCATGTCCACCGGCGCCTGCACGAAGTCGGGATCGCCCAGGTACAGCGCGCGGTCGCGGTAGGCGCGACGCATGGCTTCGATGAACAGGTGGCTGCGTTCGACCTTGCCAAGGTGCGGGTAGTCGTAGCCTTCAAGCACCTTGAGCATGGTGGCCAGCGCGACGCCGCCCGACGACGGCGGCGGCGCGGTGACGATGTCGAAACCCCGGTGGCGGATGCTCAGCGGCTCGCGCTCGACCACGGCGTATCCGGCCAGGTCGCGCTCGGTCCAGATGCCGCCGGCCTCGCGCACGCCGCGGACCAGCCGGCTGGCGAAGTCGCCGCGATAGAACCCGTCGGCGCCGTGGGCGGCCAGGCGCTCGAGCGTGCGCGCATAGTCTTCGTTGCGCATCAGCGTGCCTTCCGCGGGCACCTCGCCGTCACGCAGGAAAAGTTCCGCGGCCGCCGGGCTGCGCGCGAGCACGTCGCGGCGGTAACCGAGCATCGCGGCGTTCTTCGGCCCGAACTTCCAGCCTTCGCGGGCCAGGCGGATCGCCGGCGCCAGCGACTGCGACAGCGGCAGGCGGCCGTATTTCCTGGCCAGGTGGTCCAGCCCCGCCGGCAGTCCCGGGATGGCCGCAGCCAGGGCGCCATTCACCGATTTCCCCCGATCGGCATTGCCTTCGGCGTCGAGGTACATGTCGCGGGTCGCCGCAAAGGGCGCGCGTTCGCGGGCGTCGATGAAAACATCGCGGCCCTCGCCGGCGACACGCAGCAGCATGAAACCACCGCCGCCCAGGCCCGAACTTTCCGGCTCCACCAGGCCCAGCGTCGCACTGACGGCGACCGCCGCGTCGAAGGCATTGCCGCCCTTGGCCAGCACCTCCATCCCGGCATCGGTGGCGTAGGCGTTGGCGCTGGCGATGCCGGCTTCGGCGGGCTTGGCCGGGCGCGGGGACGCATCGGCCAGCACGGCCGGCGAGAACGCCAGCAGCAGGGGCAGCAGGAAACGGATCATGCGGCGGACTTTCCTTTCGTGAGGGCGTGGTACTTGTCCAACAGCTGGTCCCGGGTTTCGGGATGCCCCGGGTCGAGGTCGATGCACTCGACCGGGCAGACGACCACGCACTGCGGTTCGTCGAAGTGGCCCACGCACTCCGTGCACAGGGCCGGGTTGATCTCGTAGATCACCTCGCCCTGGGAGATCGCCGTGTTCGGGCAGGCCGGGGCACAGACGTCGCAGTTGATGCAGATGTCGCTGATCAGAAGGGACATGGGCTCGTCCCGTCCGTACCGCGTGGCCCGCCGGCTGGCGGCGGGCCACGGGG
>CAXAYM010000091.1:0-8219 GCA_963973175.1 uncultured Arenimonas sp. | reverse complement strand
TCAAGGCCGGCATGCCGGTGGTCGTCGAAGTGGACGTGCCGGACATAGACACCGGAGCAGCGCCATG
The DNA here is from genome assembly GCA_963973175.1 of uncultured Arenimonas sp. Lineage (GTDB taxonomy): Bacteria > Pseudomonadota > Gammaproteobacteria > Xanthomonadales > Xanthomonadaceae > Arenimonas. The sequence continues at coordinate 8,152 of CAXAYM010000091.1, read as the reverse complement.
AAGCGCCTGATGATTGCCGCCGCGGCCCTGCTGGCGCTCACCGCCTGCGGAGATCCGGCGTCCGGCGGCCAGGCCACCGAAACCCTGGTCCTTGCCCCGGTTGAATTCTGGGTGCGGGCCGAAGGCGAGCTCAAGGCCGCCAAGGCCACGCCGCTGCGCGTGCCCGGCAGCAACTGGGCGCGCCGGCAGCTGGTGTGGGTGCTGCCCGACGGCAGCCCGGTGAAAGCCGGCGACGTGGTCGCGCGCTTCGAGGCGCCGCAGTCGAAGCTGGAGCTGGACAAGGCGCTGATCGACCTGCAGCGCAACGCCCTGGCACGCGCGGGCAAGGAGTCCGAGCTTGACGTCGGGCTGGGCCGGGTCGACGTGGAACTGGCCCAGGCCGAATCGGCCCTGGCGATCGCCCGTCGTTATGCCCGCGCCGACTTCGAAGCCATCGCCCGCAACACCATCCTCGATGCCGTGCAGGACGAACAGTTCCTGGGCGAAAAAACCGGCGTGCTGCGCTGGCGCCAGGACCAGTCCAGCCAGCGCGGCGAAGCCGAGCTCAACGTGCTGGGCGTGCAGCGCGGCAGCCTGCAGGCCGATGTCGACACCAAGCGCGAAGACCTCTCGGCGCTGGAGCTGCGCGCCGCGCATGACGGCATCTTCATGCTGGTGCAGGGCTGGAGCGGGGAACCGCCGCGCGTGGGCGAGCAGCTGTGGGCCAGCGGCGAATTCGCCACCTTGCCGGACGTGGAAACCCTGGAAGTCGAACTGCGCCTGCCGCAGCAGGAAGCCCAGGGCCTGGCGCTGGGACAGAAGGTGGAGCTGGCGCCATTGGGCCACCCGGCGCAGCAGGCCGTCGGCGAGATCACCTGGATCGCCAGCGCGCCGCGCGCGGTCAGCCGCCAGAACCCGGCCAAGTTCGTATCGGCCAAGGCCAGCGTGCCGGCCGACGCGGCCCGCGAATACGCCTGGGTGCCCGGCCAGGCCTTCACCGCCCGCATCATCCTGCTGTCGGCCGACGCGGCGATCACGGTGCCCAACGTGGCGCTTTCGGGCAACGGCGGCCGGGCCGAGGTGAACGTGCTCGAAGACGGCGAACCGACGGCGCGCCCGGTGGTGGTCGGCGTGCGCGGCCCTTCGCGCACGCAGGTGGTCGAGGGCCTGGCCGCGGGCGAGCGGGTGCTGCTGGCCACGGCCGATGCCTTGCCGGAGCCGGACGCCGACGAGGCCGACGCCAATGCGGACGCTGAGAAAGAAGGAGCCGCGCCATGATCCGCTGGCACCACCTCAACGACCGCCTGGCCTGGCGCGAAGCCTTCGAGGAACTCGGCCGCCGCAAGCTGCGCACCGGCCTGACACTGCTCGGCCTGGTCTTCGGCGTCGGCTCCATCGTCGCCATGCAGGCCGTCGGCGAGGGCAGCCGGCGCGAGGCGCTGCGCCTGGTCGAGGGCCTGGGCCTGACCAACCTGGTGGTCGAAGCCAAGACCTTCGACGAAACCACCCTGCGCGAACTGCGCGCACGCAGCCTGGGACTGACGCGCGCCGATGCCCAGGCTGCGCTCGACGTCGTGCCCGGGTCCCTCGCGATGGCCGCGGAAAAGCGACTGCGCACCGACTCGGTGGCCAGCGACCACGCCAGCGCCGACGCCCAGGCCAGCGCGATCTCGCCCAGCTTCTTCGAGCTCGGCTCGCTGCGCATCGGCGAAGGCCGGGCGCTGACCGACGAAGACGACGCCGCACTGGCCGCGGTCGCCGTGCTCGGCCACCAGGCCGCGCGCAGCCTGTTCCCGCAGGGCGGGGCCGTCGGGCAGTACGTCAAGGTCAACCATGCCTGGTTCGAAGTGGTGGGCGTGCTGGCCGACCGCGACCTCAGCGCCGACCGTTTCCAGGGCGTGCCGCTGGGACTGGAAAGCAATCGTGTGTTCGTGCCGCTGGCCAGCGGGCTGGCGCGATTGCGACTGCAGCCGATGGAAGACGAAGTCGACCGCCTGCTGGTGCGCGTGGACACGCCCGAGCGCATCGACGAGGGTGCCCAGGTGCTGGCCGCGCTGCTCGAGCAGCGCCATGCCGGCGCCGACGACTACAGCCTGGTCATCCCCGCGCAGCTGTTCGCGCAGCACCAGCAAACCCAGCGCATCTTCCGCGTGGTGATGAGCGCGATCGCCGGCGTCAGCCTGCTGGTGGGTGGCATCGGCATCATGAACATCATGCTGGCCAACGTGCTCGAACGCCGGCGCGAAGTCGGCCTGCTGCGGGCCCTGGGTGCGCGCAAGGCCGACGTGGTGGCGCAGTTCCTGCGCGAGGCCGCGGTCATCTGCGTCGCCGGCGCGCTGCTCGGCGTGGCCTTCGGCATCGCCCTGGCCTACGGCATCGCGGCGCTGGCCGGCTGGGGCGTGGCCTGGGCGCCGGTGCCGATCGTGGTCGCCGTGCTGCTGTGCACGGGCGTCGGCCTGGCCTTCGGCGTGTATCCGGCCAAGCAGGCCGCGGAGCTGGACCCGATCGCGTCGCTGCGCACCGAGTAGTGGGTGGCGTCAGGCGAACCGTGACAGCGCCTGCGCCACGCGGTCCATCTCGCCGACGGCTACGTGCAGGTGGGGCGCGAGGCGGACGAATCCGTGGCGGCAGGTGCAGCTGATGTTGGCTTCCCGGAGCGCCTCTCCCACTGCCGCGAGCGCGCCCGCCGGCGGTGCCAGTGCCATCAGGTGCGGCGCATGGTCGCGGCTCGTCCAGTTGCCCAGTCCTGCCGCATCCAGCGAGGCATGCAGCGCGCTGGTGTGTTCGCCCAGTGCGCCGGCGATCTTCGCCGGTTCCCACGCGAGCACTTGTTCCAGCCCGGCGATGGCCATGGCCAGGCGGATCGGGTCGTCCAGGCCGCCGGCATCGAAGCGGCGCGCGCCATCGGCGAAGGGCGCGGGAACATCAACGGCGAAACGCCAGTCCGGCCCGCCGTCGTGCGCGAGCCAGTGGTGTTCGATCGGCTGGCCATGTTCGCGCCAGCGCGGCGCGGCCCACAGGCAGGCCAGCCCACGCGCGCCCAGCAGCCACTTGTAGCCCACTGAGACCACGAAGTCGGGCCGCCAGCGGCCGATATCCGGCGCCAGGATGCCCAGGCTCTGGCTGAGATCGAGCACCAGCGCGACATCGCGCTCGTGCAGTGCCGCACTGATGCGGTCGAGGTCGAGCATCGCGCCGTCGTCCCAGCGCACCTGGGGCAGGGCGGCGATGCGCAGCTGCGGCTCCTCCGCCATCGCGGCCAGCACGGCTGCGGTCCAGTCCTGGCCGGGTTTGCGCGAGACGCCGCGCAAGCTTGCGCCGGTCTCGGCGCAGCGCTGCTGCCAGCACAGCAGGTTCGATGGGAACTGGCCTTCAAGCACCAGCACCGTATCGCCGGCGTGCAGCGGCAGACTGTGGGCGGCCGTGGCCAGGCCGAAGGCCGCGGAGGGAACCAGCGCGACGCCATCGGCGTCGTCGTTGAACAGGTGCGACAGCAGCCTGCGCAAGGTCTCGCGCTGTTCCGGCGGCGTTGGCGCGACGTGCTGCCAGGGCCGCGCCGCCGCTTCGAAGGCGGCCAGCCCGGCGGCATGGGCGGAACGAAGGCGCGGGCCCTGCGCCGCGCAGTCCAGGTACAGCGCGTCACCCTGCATCACGAAGGCATCGGCCGCGCGCGACAGCGGCACGGTGGCCGTGTCGGGCAGCGGCGTGGCGGGTGTCGCGGCGTGGGCCATGCCGTCACTTTACGACAGCACGGTGCACGGGTCCCGGCAGCGCCGGCTGGCGCGAATCATGCATCGTTCACACGACGGCGCTATCCTCGGGACCAATGCGAGTTTTTTCGTCCCAGACCGCAGGAACCCGGGAACCCCCACCCGCGACGCAGGCGCTGGCCACGCGCTACCGGGATGTCCGCGCCTGCAGCCTGGCGCTTGCCGCGCCGCTGTCGGCCGAAGACGCCTTGCTGCAGTCCATGCCCGACGCCAGCCCGGCGAAGTGGCACCTGGCCCACACCACCTGGTTCTTCGAGAAGTTCGTGTTGGGCGCGGATGAGGCCTACGAGCCGGTCGAGGCCCGCTGGGACCTGCTGTTCAACAGCTACTACAACAGTGTCGGCCCTTTCCACGTGCGCGCGCAGCGGGGAATGCTGTCGCGGCCCACGCTGGCCGAGGTGCTGGCCTACCGGCAGGAAGTGGATGCCCGTCTGCTGGAGGCGCTGGACGCCGGTGCGATCGCCGAGAGCACACTGCAGGTGCTGGAGTTGGGCACGCACCACGAGCAGCAGCACCAGGAGCTCCTGCTCACCGACATCAAGCACGCCTTCTGGTGCAACCCGCTGGGCCCCGCCTATCGCCGGGAGCTGGAATGCAGGCACGGCGAGCCCCGGCTGGTGCACTGGAACGGCAGCGAGGAACGCACGATCGAAATCGGCGCCGCGCCGTGGCCGGACGCGGAGGGTTTTGCCTACGACAACGAGTCCCCGCGTCACCGCGTGCTCCTGCCGGCGCATGCCCTGGCCAGCCGGCCGGTCAGCAATGGCGAGTTCCAGGAGTTCATCGCCGACGGCGGTTACCAGGATCCGTCGCTGTGGCTGAGCGATGGCTGGGACCGGGTGCAGGCGGAAAGCTGGCAGCGACCCCTGTACTGGCATGAAGACGGCGCCCGCGAGTTCACCCTGGCGGGCTGGCGCGAACGCGACCCGCATGCGCCGGTTTGCCACATCAGCCTCTACGAAGCCGACGCCTTCGCGCGCTGGGCCAGCGCCCGGCTGCCGACGGAGGCCGAGTGGGAACACGCCGCCCGGGACCAGCCGGCCAGCGGCAACCTGCTCGAGGCCGACCGCCTGCATCCTCAGGCCGGCGACGATGACGGGACCGGCCCGCACCAGCTGTTCGGCGACGTCTGGGAGTGGACCAGCTCGGCCTACACGGCGTATCCGGGCTTCAAGCCCCTGCCCGGCTCGCTGGGTGAATACAACGGCAAGTTCATGAGTGGCCAGGTGATCCTGCGCGGCGGCAGCTGCGCGACGCCGGCCAGCCATGTGCGCGCCAGCTATCGCAATTTCTTCCCGCCCCATGCCCGATGGCAGTTCTCCGGACTGCGCCTGGCCAAGGACCTGCCATGACCGTCACCGCTCCCGACACGGTGGAATTGACCGACCTGCATCCCAGCCGCGACGACCTGCTGGGTGATGTGCTGGCCGGCCTCTCCGCCTCGCCCAAACGACTGCCCTCGAAATATTTCTATGACCGGCGTGGCTCGGAGTTGTTCGAGGAGATCACTCGCCAGCCCGAGTATTACCTGACCCGAACCGAGCTGGCGCTGATCGAAGACTGCGCCCCGCGGGTGGCCGCCGCGGTGGGCCCGCGAGCGCATGTCGTGGAATACGGCAGCGGCAGTGGCCGCAAGACCCGGCTCCTGCTCGATGCGCTGGAAGACCCGGTGGCCTATACGCCCGTCGAGATCTCGCGCAGCGCCCTCGTGGGCAGCGTGCAGCGCCTGGACGAGGAGTTCGGCCCGGTGCAGATGCTGCCGGTCCTGGGCGACTTCACCCAGCGGATTCCGCTGCCCGAGCCCGGCCGCGAGGCGCGGCGGGTGCTGGTGTTCTTCCCCGGATCGACCCTGGGCAACCTGACCGATGCCGAATCGGTGCGCCTGCTCAAGGCCATGCGTGAAACGATGGGGGACAACGGCGCCGCCCTGATCGGCATCGACCTGCAGAAGTCGCCGGCGCTGATCGAAGCCGCCTACAACGATGCCGCCGGTGTCACCGCGGCCTTCACGCTCAACCTGCTGGTCCGGCTCAATCGCGAACTGGGGGCCGACTTCGACCTCGACGGCTTTCGCCATCGCGCGGTCTACGTCCCCGAAGCCGGCCGCATCGAAACGTTCATCGACAGCCAGCGCGCGCAGACGGTCACGGTGCAGGGCAGGGCGTTCGCGTTCGCCGCGGGTGAGGCCATGCAGGTCGAATACAGCCACAAGTACACCGATGAAGGCTTCGCCGCGCTCGCAGCCCGGGCCGGCCTTCAAGTCGTGCAGGGCTGGAACGACCCCAGGGACTGGTTCGGCTTGCGCCTGCTGCAGCCGGCCTGAACACCCGCCACCAGGAGGAGGCCGCCATGGCCCGCAAGGAGCCCACCCCGCCCGCGCGTTACGATGACCTGCGTGCGCTGTTCCTCAACTGCACGCTCAAGCCCACTGGCCAGGAATCGCACACCGAACGCCTGATCCACGTCGCCGCCGGCGTGATGCGTGCCAACGAGGTGGACGTCGAGGTGCTGCGTCCGGTCGATCGGGTGTTGGCACCGGGGGTGCAACCCGACATGACTGAACACGGTGCCGACCGCGACGACTGGCCGGCCCTGTCGAAGAAGGTGATGGCCGCCGACATCCTGGTGCTGTGCACGCCCATCTGGCTGGGCGATCCCAGCTCCGTGTGCCGGCGGGTGGTCGAGCGCCTGTACGCCGAATCCGGAAAGCTCAACGAACAGGGCCAGTACGCGTACTACGGCCGCGTCGGTGGCTGCCTGGTCACCGGCAACGAGGACGGCATCAAGCACTGCGCGATGAACCTGCTCTATTCGTTGCAGCATCTGGGCTACGTGATTCCGCCGCAGGCCGATTCGGGCTGGATAGGCGAAGCCGGGCCGGGGGATTCCTACGGCGACAACGGCGCGGGGTACGACAACGACTTCACCCAGCGCAACACGACCTTCATGGCCTGGAACCTGATGCACCTTGCGCGCATGATCAAGGACGCCGGCGGCATCCCCGCGCATGGCAACCAGCGCAAGGCCTGGGACGCGGGCTGTCGCTTCGACCATCCGAATCCCGAATACCGCTGATCCGGCGCCACATCACATCCGGGGTTCACTCCGGCTCCGCGGGCAATCCGGGCAGCCCGGCGTACCAGGCGGCGAGGCCGGCCGGCAGCTGGTCGTCGATGCGCAGGCCGAAGGCATGGTAGGCATCCACGGCGTCCTGCAGCTGCGCCCGCAGTGGAGCCGGCAGATCGGCCGGCGTTGATTCGTCGGGGTCGAGCAGGTACTCCCGCATCAGGCCGCGGGCCCAGCCATCGAGCAGGGCACGCTGTTCCCACTGCGCCCGGGCGAACCAGGCCCGCGCCGGATGGTGCACGGCCGTCGCCGTCGGGGAGTCGCGGCAGGCGTCGAGCAGCGCCGGGTAGGCGCCGCGCAGCCATTCGGTATGTCCGCCGGCTTCGCTGCGGATGGTCAGGGGCATCGGCGCGCGGTGCACGCGCAGGTTGCGGCGCAGCTCGCGTTCGAGCGCCGCGGCATCGGCGCGCCCGTCGGTTTCCACCAGGACAGCGCGGTCCAGGTCGAAGGCCTCGTAGTAGCGCGACGAGAATTCGCGGGCCCGGCGAAGTGGATCGTTGGACATGCCGAGCTTGAGCCAGTCCTCGCCGTGCACCGGCAGGATGTAGACGTAGACGGTCGCCATCCGGACATCATCGCCGAATGGGCACGGAGCTTGCATCCTTACTGCGACACGCCGCCTTGAGGGAGCCATGCCACCCAACAGCACCGACGACGCCAGGGATTGCGCATCCGTGGGCCGGGATTGCGAATCGCAAGGGTCGCCCGATCCGGACATGCCGAATGCACACCCGGCACCCATCCTCAAGGGTCTGCCGCCGATCCTTGGCGACGATGCACGGGTGCTGGTGCTCGGTTCCATGCCGGGAGCTGAATCCCTGCGTCGCCGCGAGTACTACGGGCATCCGCGCAATCATTTCTGGCGGCTCATGCAGGACCTGTACCTGATTCCCCGCGACATGCCCTACGGGGTTCGGGTGGAGGCGCTGCGCGGGGCCGGTGTCGCGGTCTGGGACGTGCTGGCCAGCTGCCATCGTGAGGGCAGCCTGGACGCGGCGATCGATCGCGCCAGCATGCGCGTGAACCCCATCGACAGCCTCGTGCGCAGCCAGCCGCGGATCGAACGCATCGTGTTCAACGGCGCCTTCGCCGAGCAGGTGTACCGCGCCTGCATCCGCACGCAGGTCGAGGCCGTGCGGCCCGTCGCCACGGTGCGCCTGCCATCCACCAGCCCGGCCAATGCCTCGTTCAGTTACGAGCGCAAGTTGGCGGCCTGGCGCGCGGGCCTGTTGCCGGGGACTGGCACGGAGGTTGCTACAGCCTTCCCGACACCCCCC
>CAXAYM010000090.1:0-8226 GCA_963973175.1 uncultured Arenimonas sp. | reverse complement strand
CGCGATCCTGCGCGATGAACTCGACGCCCTGGTGAGCTCGCTGTCCTTCCTGCAGCAGGTGGGGCTGACGCCGATCGTCATCCACGGCGCCGGCCCGCAGCTGGACGAGGAAATGACCGCCGCCGGCATCGGCAAGAAAATCGTCGATGGTTTGCGCGTGACCGACAGCGAGGGCCTGGCCATCGTTCGCCGGGTCGCCCAGCGCGAGAACCTGCGCCTGGTCGAGGCCCTGCAGGCCCAGGGCGTGCGCGCCACGTCCATCACCGCCGGCGTGTTCGAGTGCGCCTACCTGGACCAGGCGAAGTTTGGCCTGGTCGGCCAGGTCCAGCGCGTGGACGACGCCGGCATCCAGGCGGCGATCAAGGTTGGCTCGATCCCGGTGATCGCCTCGCTGGGCGAAACCACCGGCGGCCAGATCCTGAACATCAACGCCGACTGGGCCGCCAACGAGCTGGTCAAGGCGCTGCAGCCCTACAAGATCATCTTCCTCACCGGTACCGGCGGCCTGCTCGACGGCGACGGCGAGGTGATCGATTCGATCAACCTGAGTACCGAATACGAAAACCTGTTGGCGCAGCCCTGGCTGCACTCGGGCATGCGGGTGAAGATCGAGCAGATCCACGACCTGCTGATGCAGCTGCCGCTGTCGAGCTCGGTGTCGATCACCCGGCCCGACCAGCTGGCCAAGGAACTGTTCACCCACCGCGGATCGGGCACCCTGGTGCGCCGCGGCGAGCAGGTGCGCAAGGTGACGCGATGGGACGATTTGGACCTCGATCGCCTGCGTGCCCTGGTGGAGCGCGGCTTCGGCCGCAAGCTGGCGCCGGATTATTTCGAGAAGACGCCCCTGCTCAAGGCCTTCGTCAGCGAACACTACCGCGCCGCGCTGCTGATCACCGAAGAAGACGGGCTGCCGCACCTGGACAAGTTCGCGGTCAGCGACGATGCCCAGGGCGAGGGCCTGGGCCGGGCTGCCTGGCAGGTCATGCGCGCCGATACGCCGCGGCTGTTCTGGCGCGCCCGCAACGGCAACCCGGTGAACGATTTTTACTTCGACGAGGCCGACGGCTGCCTGAAAGGCGAACAGTGGAACGTCTTCTGGTACGGCCTGGAGGGCTGGGACCAGATACGCTACGCCGTGGACCATTGCCTGGCGCGTCCCGCCACCCTGAAGGGCTGACATGCAGAACCTGCACTGGACGATTCCTCCGATCCTCGAGGGCCACCACGTCACCCTCGAGCCCCTGCAGCCCCACCACGGCGACGACCTGCTGGCCGCGGCCGCCGACGGCGAGCTGTGGAACCTCTGGTACACCAGCGTGCCCAACACCGAGACCATCCGCGGCTACATGGCCCGCGCCATGGCCGATCGCGAAGCCGGCACCGCGATGCCCTTCCTCGTCCGCGACGCCAGCGGGGAGCCGGTGGGCTGCACGCGCTTTTTCCGCATGGACCCGGTGATCCCCAGCCTGGAGATCGGCTTCACCTGGTATTCGGCCCGGGTGCAGCGAACGGCCCTGAACACCGAGGCCAAGCGCCTGCTGCTGGGGCACGCCTTCGATGCCATGGGCTGCTCGGTGGTCGAGCTGCGCACCCACGTGATGAACCATCGCTCGCGCGCCGCGATCGAACGCCTGGGCGCGCATTTCGACGGCATCCTGCGCCGGCAGATGCGCATGCCCGACGGCCACCTGCGCGATACGGCGGTGTATTCGATCTTGGACACCGAATGGCCGGTGGTGCGGCGGGGGCTGGACTTCAAGCTTGAGCACGGGGGCAGGGCGTGAGCGACCGCATCTCCCTGGGTCTGGTCGGCGCCCGTGGCTACGTCGGCGCCGAGCTGATCAAACTGGTGGCCGCGCACCCGCGCTTCGAACTGGCCTTCGTCTCCTCGCGCGAACGCGACGGCCAGCGCCTGTCCGACCACGAGCCGGCTTACACGGGCAACCTGCGCTACACCAACCTCGGCCCCGAAGCCGTGGCCGGGCAGGGCGTCGATGCGCTGGTGCTGGCCCTGCCCAATGGCATGGCCAATGCGTTCACCGCCGCCCTGGACTGGGACGGCAAGGACGCGGTGGTGGTGGACCTGTCCGCCGATTTCCGCTTCGACGACAGCTGGCATTACGGCCTGCCCGAACTCACCCGCCACCATGCCGGGGGCGCGCGCCGCATCAGCAACCCGGGCTGTTACGCCACGGCGATGCAGCTGGCCGTGGCGCCGATGCGCGACGTGCTGGCCGGGCCGGTGCAGTGTTTTGGCGTCTCGGGCTATTCCGGCGCCGGCACCGGCGCCTCGGACAAGAACGATCCGGAAAAGCTGCGTGACAACCTGATGCCCTACGCGCTGGTGGACCATGTCCACGAGCGCGAAGTCAGCCGGCACCTGGGCCACCGGGTGGAGTTCATGCCGCACGTGGCGCCGCATTTCCGCGGCATCACCCTGACCGCCAACCTGCACCTGCAGCGCGCCTTCGACCGCGACGAAGTCCGCGAGCGTTACGTCGAAGCCTACGGCGACGAGCCGCTGGTAAGCGTGCTCGACGAAGCCCCTTGGGTCAGCCGCATCGCCGGCCGCCACGGCACCGAAGTGGGTGGCTTCACGTTGTCGGCCGATGGCCGGCGGCTGGTGGTCGTGTCGACGCTCGACAATCTGCTCAAGGGCGCCGCCACCCAGGCCCTGCAGAACCTCAACCTGGCCTTCGGCCTGCCCGAAACCATGGGAATCCCGACATGAGCGACCTGCTCTGGCAAAAACCCGGCGTGAAAGTGGACCCGCGTATCCAGGCCTTCCTGGCCGGCGACGACGTGGTGCTGGACCGCGAGTTCATCCAGGACGACATCACCGCTTCGGCCGCGCACGCGCGCGGGCTGGCGCGCATCGGCATCCTGACTGCTTCCGAGTGCGATGACCTGTGCCGCGAGCTGGGCGCGTTGTCGGAGGACCTGAAGTCCGGCGACTTCGTGCTGGACGAGCGCTTCGAGGATGGCCACAGCGCCATCGAGTCGCGCCTGGTCGAACGCCTGGGCGACACCGGTCGCAAGATCCACACCGGCCGCAGCCGCAACGACCAGGTGCTGGTGGCCACGCGCCTATGGCTCAAGCGCAAGCTGGGCGAACTGCAGGCGCTGTGCCGCGAAACCGCCGAAGTATGCCTCCAGCGCGCCGAAGCCGACGCCATCCCGATGCCGGGTTACACCCACCTGCAGCGCGCCGTGGTCTCGTCCACCGCCATGTGGTGGGCCGGCTTCGCCGAGGCCTTCATCGACAACGCCGTACGCGCCGGGCAGGCCCGCGACTGGATCGACGCCAACCCGCTGGGCACCGCCGCCGGCTACGGCGTGAACCTGCCGCTGGACCGCGAAGGCAGCACGAAGGAGCTCGGCTTCGCCCGCCTGCAGGTCAGCCCGATCTACGCCCAGCTGAGCCGCGGCAAGTTTGAAATCGCCGCCGTGGATGCGCTGGGCGCCGCCGCGCTGGACCTGCGTCGGCTGGCCTGGGACCTGAGTCTGTTCACCACGGCCGAGTTCGGTTTCGTCAGCCTGCCGGCGCAGTACACCACCGGCAGTTCGATCATGCCGAACAAGCGCAATCCCGACCTGGTCGAACTGCTGCGGGCGACCTACGCCAGCATCGCCGCGTCGCGCACCGAACTCGAGCAGCTGCTCTCCTTGCCGAGCGGCTACCACCGCGACCTGCAGTTCACCAAGGGCGCGCTGTTCCATGCCTTCGGTCGAGGGCTCGGTGCGCTGGCCTTGCTGCCCGACCTGCTGCGCGGCCTGGCCTGGAATAGCGACCGCCTCGCGACCGCGTTCGACGACGGCATGTACGCCACCGACAAGGCCGTCGAAATGGCCGTGGCAGGCCTGCCGTTCCGCGAAGCCTACAAGCAGGCGGCGGCCGAACCGCTGCCGAAGGCGGGTGCCGATCCGCAGGCCAGCCTGGACGCGCGTGCATCCCCGGGCGGGGGCGGAGACTTGAGGCTGTCCGCGATCAGGCGGCGTCTCGAGGCGGTGATGGCGCCCGGTTCCTGCGTCGCGTAAGCCAGGCGAACAAGGGGATCACGATGCCGAGTGGCGCATAGGCCCAGCCAGCGACGGGGATGGCGTAGGGTAGCGCGGCGGCGATCGCCGTCGAGACCAGGCCTGCCGTGAACAGGATGCACCAGGTACCTATTTCCACCTTCGTCTCGACCCGCTCGGCGTGGCCCAGGCCCAGGGTCTCCCGGCGCCGCCAGGCGTGCACGTTCAGAAGCACGATACTTAGCGACATGGCCATGAAACCGACGCCATAGATGACGAACATGCGGTTGACGTCCGCCTGGCCGGCCAGCCCCAGGGTCTGGATGTCCGGACCCAGGGCTAGCCCGGTGAGGCTGGCGATGGCGCCCGAGAGCACGCTGGCCATGTAGCGCAGCGGATAGACGAAAAGCAGCACCGTGAACACCAGCAGGCAACTGAGCAGGGTGGTCTTGCTGTCATCCAGCCCGAAGCGTCGGCTCCAGCGGTGATGCGCGTTCCAGAAGACCATCAGCAGGGTGGCGCTGAGCAGGAAGCCCGGCACGTGCACCAGCGTGTCGGACAGCGATTGCATGGTGGTCGGCGGATCCAATGCGATGACAAGCAGTGTCAATGCGAACGCGAAGGCGGCATCGGTGAAGGTTTCGATGCGGGTCATGTCACGTCCCCGCACTCGGAAGCCATCGGGATCCTGCGGAATGGGCTGGCGTGGATCGTTCATCGGTTGCGGTCTCCCCTCGACGAGGCCTGTGGTACATGCCAGGCGCCTGCCCGCATTCTTCCAGACACACCGAGGGCGTGGCCAATGGCGGCCCGCTATCGACCAGCTGCCCGATCGACGCTCTCTGTTGTTGCCATTCGTCGGTCCCGGTGGAAGCCGCTATGAAACCGCTAAGATGAGGACGTATATCGCCGATTACGCGCAGAGGAGCCTGGCGTGAATCACTCCGTCCGGAGACCTGTCATGCGGGACGCCCGTGCAGCGAGACTGACCGCTATGGGTCGAAGCCCGTCATGCCACCCGACTAACCCGCTTCCGCCCCGCAACGCCCCCGAAGCTCCGCCTTTCGGCTGACCAGTTTCCAACCTGATTCTTCTCTCACAAACCTGTAGCTGAAGTGGGCCCCGTCCGATTCCCGGCATTGCGAGAAGGACAGCTCGGCGCCCACGGGGATGTGGTCCTCGAGCTCAGGTTCGATGCAGTCGATCCCTGGACACGCCGGCGTCCAGATCGGATCGGACCGGGCGGAGGAGTGGGTCGCGAAACCGGCGGTCGCCAGGACGGCGGCGCTGAGAACGAGCAAGGTCTTCATGGGCACACTCCTCATGCGGCTGATCGGAAACGTGATTTGTCACTCACCGGTGCCGGGGCCGATGACCGCGCTCACCGGCGTGATCCTGTTGGCCGGGAATCCCGACTTCTGGGCATGCTCCCGGATCAGGTCCTCGCTGGGCGCATTGTAGACACAGTAGATCTTGTCGCCGGCGCCGGCGATCTCGCGTTCGATCAGGTACTGGGTCATCAGCATGCTCCCTGGATGCGGGGAAACCCCCGCGGGGCCCGGCGGGTCCGTCCTGACAACGGCCTGGCACGGAAAAATGGGACGCCCGTCCCGGCCCGCGCCCAAGGGGAAGCCATTCCGCCCCCCGGCACGCTAGGATGCCGGCCGGGGGTGCTGATGACTGAGTCGCAAATCGTTTCAACCCAGGCGGCCGGATGGCGGGCCTGGCTGCTGCATCCGATGTTGCTGGCGCTTTGGCTGGGCAGCTTCCTGCTGGCCGCTGTCCTAGAGCACGAGCCCCACGCCAGCCTCTGGTTCCCGCCGGCGGCGGTGACCTTCGCCGGCCTGTTCTGCGTGGGCTGGCGGGCGGTGCCGGCGCTCTTCCTCGCCTGCGTACTCGGCACCTGGCTGACCGAGTCATCCCAATCGGTCGACGTGCGCCTGTCCGTCGTCGCTTGGTCGAGCGTGGTCTTCGGCCTGACACATATCGGCACCTATGCGCTGCCCGCGATGGTGCTGCGCGGCCTGGCGCCCTCCGCGCCGGCCGAGTTGACGCTTCGCGCGGTGTCCCAGTTCCTGCTGCTGGGAGCCCTCGGGGCCCTGCTTGCCGCCAGCCTGGGCGTGCTTGGCCTGAGCCAGACGCAGCTGCTCTCGGCGCCGGACCGGTTCGAGCTCGCCTCCGCCTGGTGGATCGGCGACTACGCGGCCCTGGTGACGCTGGCCCCGGTGCTGGCGCTGCTGCTGCGCAAGGTGGGCGGGGCCGAGGGTGTGCGGCGCTTTCCACCCTTCGAGTGGGGCGCCTGGCGCCTCCGCGGTTCGGCGCTCGGCAAGCTGGCGCTGTTGCTGCTGGTCACCCTCCTGATCCTGGCGAGCTACCTGGAATTGTCCAACAGCCGCGCCCTGCTGGTGATGCTGGTGCTTCCGGTGGTGCTGCAGCTCTGGATCGTGCACACCGAGAACCTGGCCACGGCGCAGCTGGGCGTGCTGGGCTTCAGCCTGATGACCGTGGGAGCCGCGGCGGCGGTGGAGGTGGGCGACGACGCGTTGATCCTGCAGTTCGCCGCGATCAGCCTGGCGGCCAACACCTACCTCAGCCTCGCGGCGCCGGCCCTGTATGCGGCCAACCGGCGGCTTCGCGACCAGATGAGCCACGACGGACTTACCGGGGCGCTGAGTCGCAGTTTCTTCGAGGACCGGGCGGTGCTGGCCCTGGACGAAGCCAGGAAGCGCGACAGCCCGTCGGCGCTGATCATGCTGGACCTGGACGGGCTCAAGGAGCTCAACGACACCCATGGCCACGCGACCGGCGACCTGGCGCTGCAGGCGCTCGTGGCCTGCGCGAAAGCCTGCCTGAGCAGCGAGGAGTTCATCGGCCGCCTCAGCGGCGATGAGTTCGTCATTTTCCTGCCCGAGACCGACCGGGCGCAGGCGCAGGCGGTCGTGGAGATCATCCGCGAGCGCCTGGCGCATGCACCGGCACCCTCGCCGGGCGTGGCCGTGTCGGCGAGCTTCGGCGTGGCGCAGGCGGATAGGGCGGCAGGCGGCCTGACCGAGCTGCTGCAAGCCGCGGACCAGGCGATGTATGCCGAAAAGCGGGTGCGTCGCCGGACTCCCTGAGCCTGGCGGAGCTGCCGCGCCAGCGGCGCTCAGCCCTCCTTGGGATGCCTGAGCACCTTCAGCGACACCATGAGCACCAGCGCCGCACCCACCGCCAGCACCGCCCAGAGCAGCCAGCGCTGCCAGTCCTCGCCCCGCTTGGGCAACAAGGCCTGTGGGCCGCCGGCTTCAATCATCTTGCCCAGGGTGGCGCTTGAGGGTGGCGTGCTCGACGCTTCGATCGCCGCCTTCACGGGATAGTCCTCGCGCTCGGCGCGGGCGCTGCCTGCGGCAAGCGTGTAGGGGCCGGGCCCCTGTGCCAGCAGCACGAATCGTTCGGGGCGGTAGCCCAGCAAGAGCTTCGGCGCCTTGTTCAGCGCCGGCTGCGTGGTCAGGCGCCACTGGCGGTCGCGGCGCGGATCGATGGCCGGCGGGATGTGCCGCACCTCGTCGCTGCCATTTCCCAGGCGGAAGGCGGCGAAGTTGGCGACCGGGCGCCACCAGTCTTCACCGACGTTCTTGGCGCCGATCTGGGCGGCCGCCACGGAGTTGGCCTCGGCCAGGGTCAGGTCCACGCGTTCGACGGCGATCGGGCCAGGGGTCTGGTAGTCGTAGAGGCCGGGTTCCTCGCCCAGGCTGGCGGCGTCCAGCTGCAGCTGCTTCCATTCGCGGCCATCGCCGGCATCGATCCGGCGTTCGCCCTTGAGCGCGGTCAGCGCGGGCCAGTTGCCGTCGCCTTCGATGGCCAGGCGCAGGTAGCGGGCCTGCGTGGCGGGGAATTCGAGCTGCAGGCGTTCGATGCGAAGGCCATTGTCGTCCAGGGCGACCAGCGGCTGGCCGCTGCCGATGCGCTGCCAGTCCACCAGGTCATCCGAGGCGCTGATGCGCACGCGCAGGTTCACTGGCAGGGCCGCCGCTTCCGCCAGCTCGACATGCAACACGGAAACGCCCGGAGGGTCCTGGCCGCGGTCGATCAGCAGGTCGTGCCGCTCCTCGGGCGGCGTGACGCCATCGGCCGCGCGGAGCTCCAGGCCACGCAGGTTGCCCTCGGCGTCGCGCTCCAGGCGCAGCGCCAGGCTGTCGGGCTGGCCCGGCGCGGGCAGGGGCACGC
>CAXAYM010000089.1:0-8297 GCA_963973175.1 uncultured Arenimonas sp. | reverse complement strand
TGCTGGTGGTGGACGAGGAGCACGACGGCTCCTACAAGCAGCAGGACGGCGTGCGCTACCACGCCCGCGACCTGGCGCTGGTCCGCGGGCGCAGACTGGGGGTGCCGGTGCTGCTGGGCAGCGCGACGCCCTCGCTGGAATCGCTGCACAACGCGCTGGCCGGCCGCTACCGGCACCTGCGCCTGGCCGAACGGGCCGGCGGCGCGCGGCCGCCCTCGGTGCGGGTGCTGGACGTGCGCAAGCGTCCGCTGCGCGATGGCCTTTCCGAGGGGCTGCTCGACGCGGTGGCCGCCTGCCTGGACCGCGGCGAACAGGCGCTTGTCTTCAAGAACCGGCGTGGCTACGCGCCGGTGCTGATCTGCCACGACTGCGGCTGGAGTGCGCACTGCAAGCGCTGCGACGCGGCGATGACCGTGCACGCCGGCGGCCGCCGGCTCATCTGCCACCACTGCGGCGCCCGGGCCACGCCGCCCAATGCCTGCCCCGACTGCGCCAGCCTGGCGCTGCAGCCCCAGGGCGCCGGCACCGAACGACTGGAGCAGGCCCTGGCCGCCCGTTTCCCGGATGCCCGCCTGGTCCGCGTGGACCGGGAAACCACCCGTCGGCGCGACGCCCTCGAAAAGCACCTGGCCCGGCTCGGCGACGAGCCCGGCATCCTGGTCGGCACCCAGATCCTGGCCAAGGGCCACGACCTGCCGCGGCTGACCCTGGTGGCCGTCGTGGGCGTGGACGAAGGCCTGTTCAGCGCCGATTTCCGCGCCGGCGAAAAACTCGCGCAGCTGCTGATCCAGGTGGCTGGCCGTGCCGGCCGCGCACAGCTGCCGGGCGAAGTGGTGCTGCAGACCCATCATCCCGACCATCCCTTGCTTGGCACGCTGCTCAACGGCGGCTATCCGGCGGTCGCGGCGCTGCAGCTGGCCGAACGCGAGGCCGCCGGATTCCCGCCCTATGCCCACCTGGCCCTGCTGCGCGCCGAGGCCGGCACCGAGGGCGAGGTGCATGGCTTCCTGCAGGAGGCGCACGCTGCCTTCGAGGCCCGCGAGGGCGTGCATGCCAATGGCCCGATGCCGGCGCCGATGGCGCGCCGCGCCGGCAAGGCACGCGGCCAGCTGCTGGTTGATGCCAGCCAGCGCCAGGCCCTGCATGCCGCGCTGCGCGACTGGCTGCCGGCACTGCGTGCGCTCAAGTCGGCGCGGCGGGTGCGCTGGTCGCTGGACGTGGACCCGACCGACCTCTACTGAGTCAGCGGCCGGTTCCCGGGGCGCCGTCTTCCTGGCGCACCAGCAGGTGCAGGCGCAGGCCCGGCGAAAGCTGGTGCAGGTATAGCGCCCCGTTGAGTGCCAGGACGCGGTCGCGCATGCCGGTGATGCCATTGCCGGGCAGCAGGCGGTCCAGGCGGCCCAGGCCGTCGTCGCGGATGTCCAGGAAGACCCAAAGGGCGCGGCGCCGCCGGCTGATGCGCAGCGTCAGCTGGCAGCGGCGGGCTTCGGCGTGGCGCACGATGTTGGTCACCGCTTCCTGGGCCATGCGGTAGATCGCCGTGGCATGGGTGCCGTCGAGCTGGGCCAGGAGCCGGGCATCGCCCTCGAGGCGTACGTCCATCTGCAGGCCGGCGTCCTGGGCCAGGCGACGCACGCTGCCCCGGTCGACGGCGCTGAACAGGCCCAGCTGCTCCAGGCCGGCCGGGCGCAGGTCGGCCAGCACGCGGCCGATGTTTCGCTGCATCGTGCGCGTCACCTCCAGCAGCAGGTCGGCCATGCCCGGCCTGCCCGCGCTGGCCAGGTGCGGCGCGGCAAGCTTGAGGTGGGTCTGCAGCGCCGCCAGGTTCTGGCCGAATTCGTCGTGCAGCTCCCGGGCCAGGCGCTGGCGCTCGCTTTCCTCGAGCTGCAGGTTGCGCAGGGCGGCGATCTGGAGTTCGTCGAGCAGCCGGTGCTCCTGCCGCCTGGCGCGCACCAGGTCGGCGGCCTGGCGACGAAAATCGTCCACCGAGGCACCGAACAGCAGCGTCAGCGCACCCACGACGCCGACGTAAGCCTGGGTCACGATCGGACTCATGCGCGGATCGCCGAGCGCCTCTTCCAGCGCCACCGCGGCGCTGATCAGCATCATCGCCGCGGCGGCGCCGCGCCAGCCCTGCCAGAGCGTGAAAACCACCACCGCGGCCACCAGCAGCAGGCGGAAGAGCTCGGCGAATTCCGAGCCCGGGAACGACAGGCCGAGCCAAAGGTAAAGCCCGGCGACCGGCCCCATCCCGAAGGCCGAGCGCACCAGCACCGCCACCGAGGGCGGCGAATGCCGCGGCGACGGCGCGCTCGCCCAGTAGGCCACCGGCACGACCAGCAGGATGCCGATGAAGTCGCAGAGCAGGTGGCGCAGCAGCAGGTTGCCCAGCAGCGAGGCGTGGCTGCCGTCGCCGAACGGGGCCGCGCCGGCGATGTCACGCAACGCGTCCTGGCCCGCATCCGGACGGCCGGCGGCCACCAGCACCTCGACCAGCGCCATGCCGGTCGCGGCCAGCAGCGCGGCGACGTGGATGCGGCCGATGCGCCGCAGGCTGACTTCGGCGCCCGGCCGGACATCCCAGGCCAGCAGCAACAGCACGGCCCCCATCACCAGCAGCGGCTCGGCGACCGAGGCCACCAGGCCCGGATGCGGGTGCGCCACCATGGCCGCCGCCAGCGCCCAGGGCCACCACCGCCGGGGCAAACACCAAAGTGTGATGAACAGCAGCCCGGTGCCCAGTTCCCAGTGGTAAAAATCCAGCGCGGCAATCCCGGCCAGCGCAACCGCCAGCAACAAGGCTCCCAGGACGCCCGCCACTACCCATCGCAGCTGCGTGCCCGCCCAGGCTTCCAGCTTTCGCACCACGTCCAGCTTCTTGCTCCGGTACGGCATCGGCCGCCAGCTTAGCGGCGAGTTCGCGGCGCCGCTGGGAATTTTTCTCGCCGTTGCAAGCGACGGCTTTGCCAGACTGTACGAATGCCACGCATCCTGCTGATCGATGACCACGCCATGGTGCGCGAGGGCTTCCGCCGCCTGCTCGAGGAGGCGGATGGCTTCGAAGTGGTGGCCGAGGCCGGCACCCCGTCCGAGGCGCTGGCCGCCGTCCGCGACCATGCCCCGGACCTGGCCCTGGTGGACCTGAGCCTGGGCTGTGAAACCAGCGGCCTGGTGCTGCTGCTGCAGATCCACGAATCGCATCCGGACACGCGCTGCGTCGTACTGAGCATGCATGACGACCCCGGCCTGGTGGTGCGCGCGCTCGAGCGCGGCGCGGCGGGCTATTTCAGCAAGGCCGTCGCCGCCGAAGAACTGATCGAGGGTCTGCGGCGGGTGATGAACGGCGAGCGCGTGCTCAGCACCGACCTCGCCCCGCCCAAGGCCGATGGCGAAGCTTCGGCGCTGACCCAGCGCGAACGCGAGACGCTGCGCGGCCTGCTTTCGGGCCTGCCTCCCAAGGTGGTCGCGGCCGCACTGGGCATCAGCGACAAGACGCTCTACCGCCACCGCGCCAACCTGATGGAAAAACTCGGTGCCCGCCATCCCGGCGAACTGGCGCGCATCGCCCGCGAGCGCGGACTGCTGGTGGATCCGGACTGAGGCCGGCTCGACGCGAACGGGGCTTCGCGGTCACCATGGGCCATGGACAGCGAAGGCAAGCCCGGCAAGTCACCGCACGTCGTCGTGCTCGGCGGGGGTTTCGGCGGCCTGTGGGCCACCCGGGCGCTGGCGAAGTCCCCGGTGCACATCACGCTCGTGGACCGCACCAACCACCACCTGTTCCAGCCGCTGCTCTACCAGGTGGCCACGGCCGGCCTGTCCGCCCCCGACATCGCGGCGCCGCTGCGGCACATCCTGCGAAAGCAGGCCAACGTCACGGTGCGGCTGGACGAGGTCCGCGATGTCGATACCGGCTCCCGCCGGGTGGGCCTGGCGCAGGGAAGCCTGGATTACGATTACCTGGTCGTGGCCACCGGCTCCACGCACGCCTATTTCGGCCACGACGAGTGGGCCGGCCATGCCCCGGGGCTGAAGACGCTGGACGATGCACTGGCGATCCGCACCCGCGTGCTGAGCGCGTTCGAAAGCGCCGAGCGGGAGGACGACCCGGCACGGCGTGCGGCCTGGCTGAACTTCGTCGTCATCGGCGGCGGACCAACGGGGGTCGAACTGGCGGGCACGCTGGCCGAGATCGCCCGCCACACGCTTCCCCGCGAGTTTCGTCGCGCCGACGTGCGCGAGGCCCGCATCCATCTCATCGAGGCGGGTCCGCGCGTGCTGGCGACGATGCCCGCGGACCTTTCGGAAAAAACGCGTCTCCAGCTGCAGCGGCTGGGCGTGCAGGTGCATACCGGCGAGGCCGTCACGGATATCGATGCCCAAGGCATCACGCTCGCGGGCAAACGATTGCCGAGCCGCACGGTGCTCTGGGCCGCCGGCGTGGCGGCTTCACCGCTGGGACGCAGGCTTGGCGCACCGACGGATCGCGCCGGGCGCGTGATCGTCGCCCCGGACCTGTCGCTGCCCGGCCATCCGGAGGTGTTCGTCGTCGGTGACCTGGCGGGTGTCAGCCAGGACGGCAAACCCGTTCCCGGTGTCGCCCCCGCGGCGAAGCAGATGGGCGCCCACGCCGCCGGCGTCATCCGCGACCGCTTGCGGGGCTTTGCCGGCAAGCCGTTCCGCTACCGGGATTACGGCAACCTCGCCACCATCGGTCGCATGGCGGCGGTGGTGCATTTCGGGCGACTGAAACTGTCCGGGCTGCTGGCTTGGTGGTTCTGGCTGGTCGCGCACCTGTTCTTCCTGATCGGCTTCCGCAACCGGATCATCGTGCTCACCAACTGGGCCTGGTCCTACTGGACCTACCAGCGACACGCCCGGATCATCGTCGGCCGGCCGCCGCCGGACGACTGAGGCCACAAACGACGACGGCCCCTCGCGGGGCCGTCGGTGCTTTCGCCATGGGGCTGCGGTCAGGCCGCGAACAGCGCCCGCATCTTCTTGAGCGCATTGGCCTCGACCTGGCGGATGCGTTCGGCGGACACGCCGTACTCATCGGCCAGTTCCTGCAGCGTCGCCTTGGGCTCGCCCAGGAAACGACGCTTGAGGATGTCCCGCGAGCGCTGGTCGAGGCTCGAGAGTCCTTCGCGCAGCAGTTCGAGCTGGTCGTCCTCGTGGGATTCGCGCTCGTAGGCCATCGCCGGGTCTTCGCCGCCGTCCCGCAGGTAGGCGACCGGCGACGGCGGGCCGTCCTCGTCGCCGTTGTCGGGCGCATCGAAACCGATGTCGCGGCCGGACAGGCGCGACTCCATCTCCAGCACTTCGCGCTTGGAGACATTGAGGTCCTTGGCGACCGCGGTGACTTCGGCGTCGTTCATCCAGCCCAGGCGCTTCTTGGACTTGCGCAGGTTGAAGAACAGCTTGCGCTGCGCCTTGGTCGTGGCGACCTTGACGATGCGCCAGTTGCGCAGGATGAATTCGTGCATTTCGGCGCGCACCCAGTGCACGGCGAAGGACACCAGGCGCACGCCCTGGTCGGGGTCGAAGCGCTTGACCGCCTTCATCAGGCCGATGTTGCCTTCCTGGATCAGGTCGCCCATGCCCAGGCCGTAACCCTGGTAACCGCGGGCGACGTGCACGACGAAACGCAGGTGCGACATCACCAGCGCCTTGGCGGCGTCGAGGTCTTCTTCGTCGCGGAAGCGGCGGGCCAGGGCCTGTTCGTCCTCGACGCTCAGCACCGGCACGCGGTTGACCGCGGAGATGTAGGCATCGAGGGAACCCAGCGCACTGGGAACCGGCAGGTTGTTGGCGATCAGGGCCGTCGTGGTCATGCGATCCTCGCTCATGGGTCCGGAGTTTAGCACTCGAGCAATATGAGTGCTAAAGAGGCACAAAGTTCCCTGTCCGTTCCATGAATGGAACGACCTCTCCCCTGGCCGTTCAACCTATCTGGGGACGCCGCAGGCAGGTTCAAGGGGCCCCGGGATCGGGGCGCTCAGCCCGCCGCCAGCAGGGCCTCCACGGCCTCCCGCGGCGGCAGGGACCAGTCCACCGGGGCCTTGCCGCCGCCCTGCAGCCACCGGTTGGCCTTGCTGAAGTGGCCGCAGCCGAGGAACCCCCGGTGCGCCGACAGCGGCGAGGGGTGCGGGGCCCGGAGCACGCAGTGCCGGCCCTGCAGCAGCCTGCCCTTGGCCTGGGCGTAGGCGCCCCAGAGCATGAAGACCAGGCCCTCCTTCTCCCGGTCCAGGGCCTGGACGATGGCGTCGGTGAAGCCTTCCCAGCCCTTGCCCTGGTGCGAACCGGCCCGGCCCTCTTCCACCGTCAGTACGGCATTGAGCAGCAGCACGCCCTGGCGGGCCCAGGGCAGCAGGCAGCCGTGGCCGGGCGGCGCATGGCCGAGGTCGGCCTGGATTTCCTTGTAGATGTTGCCCAGCGAAGGCGGCACCGGCACGCCCGGCAGCACCGAAAAACACAGGCCGTGGGCCTGGCCGGCCCCGTGGTAGGGGTCCTGGCCCAGGATCACCACCTTCACCTGGTCGAAGGGCGTGGCGTCGAGCGCGGAGAAGATGCGCGGCCCGGGCGGGAAGATGTGCTTGCCGGCCGCCTTTTCCCGGCGCAGGAAGGCAGCGAGCTCCTGCATCTCCGGCCGCTGCAGGTAATCGCCGACCCGGGCCTTCCAGCCCGGCTCAAGGCGGACGCGGTCGTCGGCCACGCTACTTGCCGAGCTTGGCCCGCAGCAGCCGGCCGACCCGCAGCTGGAAGAGCAGCTTGGTCACCAGCAGGCGTTCCTCGATCGGCTTTTGCACCAGGTCGTTGGCGCCGGCGCGCAGCAGGTCGCTCTGGTTGGCGGGGTTGGCGTCGCCGGTCATCACCAGTACCGGCAGCAGGCCCTTCACGTAGCCGAAGTCCTCGCGGATCGACTTGAGCAGGTCCTTGCCGGTCAGCTCGCCCTTCAGGTAGACGTCGGTCAGCACCACGTCCGGACCCGGCACCTTGCCCTGGGCGCGGGCGGTTTCCAGGTGGGCGATGGCGTCCTCGACGCCGGTGGCGTGGGTGACGGTGAGGCCGTGTTTTTCCAGCATGCGCCGGGTCGCCATCGCGACCACGCGGCTGTCCTCGACGTAGAGCACTTCGCCGCCGGCCTCGGATTCGGGCGCCACGTAGCCCTTGATGAAGGCCGCCAGGGCATTGAAGCCCAGCGACTTGTCGAAGTAGTCGGTGACGTCGTCGCTGATCGAGCGGCTTTCCAGCCGCTCCTGGACGTCGCCGGAGACCACGATGATCGGGATGTAGGCCTGCGGGGTGTGTTCGCGCAGGTAACGCGCCAGGTCCAGGCCGTCCATGTCGGGCAGGCGCAGGGCCATGGTGACCAGGTTGACCGCGCCGGCCTGCAGGGCGGCCTTGGCCTCCTCGCCGGTCTCGCAGCCGACGAACTCCATGTCGGGCAGCTGCTGGCGCAGGACGCCCTCGATCATCTTGCGCACGACCTTGGAGCCGTCCACGACCATGATGCGCGGGCTGGTGGTGTCGAAGCTTCGGAAACTCGGGCTGTTCATGTCACACGTCCGTAGGACGGGTCCGACGTAGATGATGCCCGGTTGCGAGCCACGCGCCCAGCCACCCCATCGCCGCGGCCCCGAGCAGCAGCACCACGGTGCCCCGCCAGCCCGGCCCGGAAAGCGCGAACTGGCTGCCGTAACTGGCCACCAGCGCGGTCAGGCGGCCCTGCAGCAGGACGCCGGCCACGGCCAGCAGCGCCAGCGCCAGCGCGCCCGCGGCCAGGCCATACCAGGCGCCCAGGTACAGGAACGGCCGCCGGACGAAGCCGTCGGTGGCCCCCAGGTGCTGCAGCACGGCGATTTCTTCGCTGCGCGCGCCGATGTCCAGGCGCACCGTATTGCCCACCACCAGCAGCACGCCCAGGCCCAGGAGCACCGCCACCACCTGCACCACGCGTTCGCCGAAGGCCAGCCACGCGGTCAGGCGCTGGCGCCAGACCGCGTCGTGCTGCACCACCTCGGCCTCCGGCAGGGCCCGCAGGGCTTCGGCCAGGGCGCTGCCATCGTCGTCGCCGGCGGGCGAGACCACCAGCACGTAGGGCAAGGGATTGCCGTCGAGCACGTCGAGGGCACCGGCGAGGTCGCTCATCTCGCGGAATTCGGCCAGGCCGTCCTCGGGCGTGCGCACGACGACGGCGGCGACGTCCGGGCGCGCGCCCAGTTCTTCCGACAGCGCGGCGACGCGTTCGCCGTCGACATCCGCGGCGAGGAAAACGCCGATCTCGCGCGATTCGC
>CAXAYM010000088.1:0-8329 GCA_963973175.1 uncultured Arenimonas sp. | reverse complement strand
GCGGCGGCCCGCGCGGGCGCCGCCGTGCAGCGGCTGGTCATCGCCCGCAACGAGACCGGCCTGCGCTGAGCCGCGGCCCGTACCCCGGCGTATCCGAAGCCCCGCTGAAGCGGGGCTTCTTTTTTGGCCGGTTCACGCTGGCCGGGCGTTGGCCCCGGGACTACAATTCACGTTTTACCCACACCCCTGCGAGAAAGCAGCTGATGAACGCCCACGCCCTGGCTTCCGCCGAGTCCCTTGACGCCATCGTCGCCGCCCTGGGCGGCCCCGCGTCCCAGCCCGACAAGGACCTGCTGGAGGTGTTCGCCCGAAGCTTCTATGCGCGGGTCCCGGAGGATGAGCTGCGCAGCCGGCCGGCGGCCGAGTGGGCGGCGATCGCACGCAGCTTCCTGGCGTTCGCCCGCGAGCGGGCGCCGGGCAGCGTGTCGGTGTCGATCGGCAGCCCGGCGCAGGCCGTGGAGGGATACGACAGCACCCATACGGTCGTGCGCATCGTCAACGACGACATGCCCTTCCTGGTCGATTCGGTGCGCATGGCGCTGTCGAAGTTCGACATCACCCTGCACCAGATCGCGCATCCGGTGATGCCCATGCGCCGTGACGGCGCCGGCCGCCTGCAGGCGGTGGGCGAGGGCGAGGCCGAGTCGCTGATGTACCTGGAGATCGACCGCCAGGCCGACGCCAGCGCCCTGGCCGACATCGAGCAGGCCATCCGCGAAGCCCTGGCCGACGTGCGTTCGGCGGTGGCGGACTGGTCGCCGATGCGCGAGAAGATGCTCGAGATCGCGGGCGAGATCCCGTCCCGGACGCTGCCGGTGGACGCCGCCTGCCGCACCGAAACCGAAGCTTTCCTGCGCTGGGCCGCGGACAACCACTTCACTTTCCTGGGCTACCGCGAATACGAGGTGGTGGACCGCGAACTGCGGGTGGTGGAAGGCAGCGGCCTGGGACTGCTGCGCGGCAAGGACCAGCAGGCGCAGTCGCGCCCGATCACCGGACTGGCCGCCGCCGACCTGCCGGCCGGCGCCTCGCTCGACGTGCTGATCCTGACCAAGACCAATGCGCGCGCCACCGTGCACCGCCCGGGTTACATGGACTACATCGGCGTGCTGGCCTTCGACGAGCAGGGCCGCGCCGTGCGCGAGCAGCGATTCCTCGGCCTGTACACCTCCAGCGCCTACAACCGCCGGCCCTGGGAAATCCCGATGGTCCGGCTGCGCTACGAGCACGTGATGGCAGCCTCGGGCCTCGCGCCGACCAGCCACAGCGGCAAGGCGCTGCGGCACATCCTGGAAACCCTGCCGCGCGAGGAACTGTTCCAGTCCAACGCCGAGGAGCTCCAGCGCACCGCGATGGGCATCCTTGGCCTGCAGGAGCGCGCGCGCACCCGGCTGTTCCTGCGCCGCGACCGTTACGGGCGCTTCTTCTCGGCCCTGGTCTACATCCCTCGCGACCGTTTCAACACCAGCATCCGACACCGCATCGAGGCCGTGCTGATGCGCGAACTCGAAGGCGAGCGCCTGGACCACAGCGTGCAGATCGGCGAATCGCCGCTGGCCCAGCTGCACCTGGTGATCCGGCCCAAGGCTGGCTGCCGCGTCGATTTCGACCAGGAACAGCTCGAAGCCGAGCTGGCGCGCATCGTGCGCGACTGGCACGACGAACTGCGCGAAATCCTCGTGCGCGAGGCGGGCGAGGAGCAGGGCCTGAAGCTGGCCCAGACCTATGGCCGCGCGCTGCCGGCCGGTTACGTGGAGGCGGTGTCGCCCCAGGTGGCCGCCGCCGACGTGCTGCAGGCCTCGCGCCTGGCAGGCCCCGGCGACCAGCGCATTTCCTTCTATCGCCACGGGGAGGACCTGCGCCTGAAGCTGGTGCGCCGCAGCGGCGACATCGCCCTGTCGGACGTGCTGCCGGTGATGGAGAACCTCGGCCTGCGCGTGCTCACCGAACACCCCTACGAGCTCGAGGTCGAGGGGGAACGGATTTCGATCCAGGACTTCGAAGTCCAGGCCCGCCACGGCGAGATCGACGTCGATGCCGCCCGCCAGCCCTTCGAGGAGGCCTTCACCGCGGTCTGGAGCGGCGAAGCCGAAAACGACGGCTTCAACCAGCTGCTGCCCAGCGCCCGCCTGGAATGGCGCGACATCGCGATGCTGCGTGGTTACACCAAGTACGCCCTGCAGACCGGCGTGCCCTTCTCGCAGCCGTACATGGAAGAAACCCTGCAGCGCTACCCGGTCATCGCGCGACTGCTGTGGGAGCTTTTCGCCGCCCGCTTCGAGCCCGGCCGGGAAGAGCCGCTCGACGCCGCCGGCCGCCAGGCCCTGCATGACCAGATTGCCTGGCTGCTGCCGAAGGACCGCCGCAAGGCCCTGGATACCATCCCGCAGGAAATCGCCGCGGCCCGCACCCTCGACCGCGCCGCGCAGATCGACGCCGTCACCGACGCACTCGAGATCCTGCTCGACAGCGCCGTGCAGAGCATCGACGACGACCGCATCCTTCGTGGCTACCAAGCCCTGATCAACGCCACCCTGCGCACCAACTTCTACCAGCGCAAGGACGGCGCCTTCCGCGACTACATCGCCTTCAAGTTCGACCCGGCGCTGGTCCCGGACCTGCCCAAGCCGCGCCCCTACCGCGAGATCTTCGTGTACTCGCCCTGGGTCGAGGGCGTGCACCTGCGCTTCGGCCCGGTCGCGCGCGGTGGCCTGCGCTGGTCCGACCGCCGCGAGGATTTCCGCACCGAGGTGCTGGGCCTGGTGAAGGCGCAGATGGTGAAGAACACCGTCATCGTGCCGGTGGGCTCCAAGGGTGGTTTCGTGGTGAAGCGGCCGCCGGTGGGCGGCGACCGCGACGCCCAGCTGGCCGAGGGCATCGCCTGCTACAAGCGTTTCATCAACGGCCTGCTCGACATCACCGACAACCTGGTCGATGGCGAGCTGGTGCATCCGCAGGACGTCGTGCGCCACGACGGTGACGACCCCTACCTGGTGGTCGCCGCCGACAAGGGCACCGCCACCTTCTCGGACATCGCCAACGGCATCTCGGCCGAACACGGCTACTGGCTGGGCGACGCCTTCGCCTCCGGCGGTTCGGTCGGTTACGACCACAAGGGCATGGGCATCACCGCCCGCGGCGCCTGGGAGTCGGTCAAGCGCCACTTCCGTGCCCTCGGGATCGACAGCCAGTCGCAGGACTTCACCTGCGTCGGCATCGGCGACATGTCCGGCGACGTGTTCGGCAACGGCATGCTGCTCTCGCGCCACATCCGCCTCGTGGCGGCCTTCGACCACCGGCACATCTTCCTCGACCCCAACCCGGACGCGGCCCGCAGCTACGCGGAACGCGAACGGATGTTCGCGCTGCCTCGCTCGAGCTGGGAGGACTACGACACCTCGCTGATCTCCGAAGGTGGCGGCGTGTACCCGCGTTCGCTCAAGTCCATCCCGGTCAGCCCGCAGGTGCGCGAGGCCCTGGGCCTGGCGGCGGACGTCGACCAGCTCAGTCCGATGGCGCTGATGAACGCCATCCTCAAGGCGCCGGTGGACCTGCTCTGGAACGGCGGCATCGGCACCTACGTCAAGGCCAGCAGCGAAAGCCACGCCGACGCCGGCGACCGCGCCAACAACGGCCTGCGGGTGAACGGCAACGAGCTGCGCTGCCGCGCGGTGGGCGAGGGCGGCAACCTGGGCCTGACCCAGCGCGGCC
Source organism: uncultured Arenimonas sp. (assembly GCA_963973175.1). GTDB lineage: Bacteria > Pseudomonadota > Gammaproteobacteria > Xanthomonadales > Xanthomonadaceae > Arenimonas. The sequence continues at coordinate 4,618 of CAXAYM010000088.1, read as the reverse complement.
GCATCGAAGCCGCCATGAACGGCGTGCTGGTGAACACCGACTTCATCGACAACTCCGCCGGCGTGGACACCTCCGACCACGAGGTGAACATCAAGATCCTGCTGTCGGCGCCGGTGCAACGCGAGGAGCTGAGCCTGCCCCAGCGCAACGAGCTGCTGGCCAGCATGACCGACGAGGTCGCCGAGCTGGTGCTCAACGACAACTACCGGCAGAACCAGGCCATCAGCCTGATGGAGCGCATGAGCGCGGCCCGCCTGGGCTCGTTCGGCCACTTCATCCGGGTGCTCGAGGGCCAGGGCCTGCTCGACCGCGCGATCGAGTTCCTGCCTTCCGAAGCGGAGCTGAGCGATCGCAAGGCCCGTGGCCAGGGCCTCACGCGCCCGGAGCTGAGCGTGCTGCTGAGCTACGACAAGATCGTGGTCTTCAACCAGATGCTCGATTCGGACGTGCCCGAGGACCCCTACCTGTCCAAGGAGCTGGTGCGTTATTTCCCCAATGCCCTGCAGGAGCGTTTCGCCCAGGACATGGAGAACCACCGCCTGCGCCGCGAGATCATCGCCACCGCGGTCACCAACTCCACCGTCAACCGCATGGGTGCGACCTTCCTGCTGCGCATGCAGGAGGACACCGGCCAGTCGGCGGCGCAGATCGCCAAGGCCTACACCATCAGCCGCGAGGTCCTGGACGCCCGTGAGCTCTGGGCGGGCATCGATGCCCTGGACCTCAAGGTCAGCGAGACCGCCCAGCTCGAGGCCCTGACCAGCATCTGGCACCTGCAGCGCAACCTGACGCGCTGGTTGCTCAACCGCCCCGGCGAGGTGCTCAACATCGCCGAAAAGGTGGAGCGTTACGCCGGCGGCGTGGCCGAACTGCGTTCCTCGCTCGACCGCGTGCTGCCCGAGGCCGCACGCGCCGAGCTGGCGGCCGACGTCGAGCAGTGGCGCGCCCATGGTTACCCCGAGGACATGGCCCGCGCCTTCGCCAGCCTGCCGTTCCTGGCCTACGCGCTGGACATCGTCGAAGTGGCGATCGAACAGGCGCTGCCGGTGAGCGAGGTGGCGGCCACGTATTTCAGCCTGTCCGATGCCCTGCACACCAAGTGGCTGATGGACGCGGTCGAGGCGCTGCCGGTGGGCGGCCGCTGGCACGCCCAGGCCCGTGGCGTGCTGCGCGACGAACTGCAGGCCCAGCAGCGGGCCCTGGTCGGCCAGGTCCTGGTCGCCGGTGCCGGCCAGCCGGCGCCGGAGCGGGTGTCGCGCTGGCTCGAGCGGGATGATGCGGCGCTGCGCTACACCCTGGCGATGTTCGCGGACATGCGCGACCTGCGCGACCTCGACTATCCGACGCTGTCGGTGGCGGTGCGCCGCCTGGCCCAGGTCGTCGCCTCCGGCGCGGCCTGACCGGGGGCGCTCGGGCTACGGTATCCTCGGGCCCATGACGAGCCTGCCCGCCCAGCCACGCATCGCCTTCCTCGCCAGTTCCACCCCCGAGGCGCAGGCGGCCCGCGAACATTTCACGGCCGGCTTTGGCCAGGTGGCGCCGGAAGAGGCCGACGTCATCTGCGTGCTGGGCGGCGACGGCTTCATGCTGCACACCCTGCACCGGCACGGGGCGCTGGGCAAACCGGTGTATGGCATGAAGCTGGGCACGGTCGGATTCCTGATGAACCAGTACCGGCCCGAAAACCTGCTCGACCGCCTGCAGGCGGCGCACGCCACGGTGCTGCGGCCGCTGGAGATGACCGCCACGTCCGAGTCGGGCGCGACGGTGTCCCTGCTGGCCTACAACGAGGTGTCGATGCTTCGCCAGACCCGCCAGACGGCCCACCTGCGCATCTCGCTCAACGGCCAGGTGCGGCTGGACGAGCTGGTCTGCGACGGCGCCCTGGTGGCGACGCCGGCCGGCAGCACCGCCTACAACTTCTCGGCGCACGGGCCGATCCTGCCGCTGGGCTCGCAGGTGATCGCGCTGACCCCGATCGCCGCCTTCCGGCCGCGGCGCTGGCGCGGCGCGCTGCTGCGATCGGACACCATCATCCGCATCGAGGTGCTGGACGGCCACAAGCGCCCGGTCAGCGCCACCGCCGACTCCCACGAGGTGCGCGACGTCACCGAGATCACCGTGCGTGAGTCGCTCGAACGCACGGTGACCCTGCTGTTCGATCCCGAGCACAACCTCGAGGAACGCATCCTCAACGAGCAGTTCATCACCTGAGCCGTCGCGGCCGGTGAGACTGCGTCCGGCGACAATGCCCCCCATGGCCCCGAACTCCCTCCCGCCCGAATCGCCCTCCGACCGCCTGGTCGTCGCCATCACGGCGCGGGCCCTGTTCGACCTCGAGGACAGCCACGCGCTGTTCCAGGCCAGCGGCCTGGAGGCCTATGCCGAGTTCCAGCGCAGCCGCGAAAAGGAAGTCCTGGCGCCGGGCATCGCCTTCCCGCTGGTGCAGAAGCTGCTGGCCCTGAACGAAGGCGCGCCGGCCGAGGCGCCGCGGGTCGAGGTGGTGCTGCTGTCGCGCAATTCCTCGGACACCGGCCTGCGCATCTTCAATTCCATCCGCCACTACGGGCTCGGCATCGTGCGCGCGGTGTTCACCAGCGGCGCCGAGGTCTGGCCCTATATCCGGCCCTTCGGTGCCCAGCTGTTCCTGTCGGCCAATCCCGATTCGGTGCGCAGCGCGCTCGAACATGGCGTTGCCGCGGCCACCATCCTGCCGTCCAAGCCGCCCGAGCGCACCCACGACCAGCTGCGCATCGCCTTCGATGGCGATGCCGTCATCTTCGGTGACGAGTCCGAGCGGGTGTCGCGCCTGTCCGGCCTGGCGGCGTTCCACGACAACGAAACCAGCCGGGCCGCCGAAGCGCTTTCCGGCGGGCCGTTCAAGGGCTTCCTGGCAGCGCTGCACAAGCTGCAGGAGGCCTTCCCGGTGGGCGAGGAGTCGCCCATCCGCACGGCCCTGGTCACTGCGCGTTCGGCGCCGGCGCACGAACGCGTCATCCTCACCCTGCGCGAATGGGGCGTCCGGCTGGACGAGGCCATGTTCCTCGGAGGGCGCGACAAGGGCCCCTTCCTGGAAACCTTCGGCGCCGACATCTTCTTCGACGACTCCCAGCACAACGTGGACAACGCCCGTCGGCATGTCGCCACCGGCCACGTGCCCTTCGGGGTCACCAACGAAAGTTAGGCGGGCGTGCTTGCCGGCACCGGTCGGCGCATGCCGTGGATGGACCAGGCGATCGCGGCCACCACCGCGCCTGCGGCGAAGGCGGCGGGGCCTGCGCCCACCCGTTCCCACATCAGCGCCGCCAGGCCCGCGCCCAGCACGCCGCCGACCCCGGAGCTGAAGCCATAGAGCAGGCTTTGCCCGGCCACGGCCCGGCGACCCGGAAAATAGTCGGTGATCAGCCGCATGCAGCAGGCGTGGAAGGTGGCGAAGCTCAGCGCGTGCGTGGTCTGGGCCAGGGCCATCACCCAGAACAGGTCGGCGAAGGCCGCCACCAGCCCCCAGCGCAGCACGGTGACGCCGAGGCAAACGCCCAGCAGCCGCGCGGCGCCAAAGCGGGCGATCAGCCGCGGCGCCTGCCAGAACATCGCGATCTCGACCAGCACGCCGATCGCCCACAGCAGGCCGATGGCCGCGCCCGAATGCCCGGCCGCCTGCAGGTGCAGGGTGTAGAACACGTAGAAGGGTCCGAAACCGAGCTGCATCAGCATCGCCACCAGCAGGAAGCGGCGTACGCCCGGACGCTTGAACAGGTGCCCGGCCTCGGCGATCGCAGGCCCGGCCAGTTCCGGCGGCCGGTCGTGCCGGTGCGGCCAGGCCGAGATCGCCATCGCCACGAACAGCGGCAGCGTCAGCCAGGGAAAGGCCGCGGCGCCCACCCGGTCCATCAGCGCGCCGTAGCTCGACGCCACCAGCAAGAATCCCACCGAACCCCAGACCCGCAGGCGGCCGTACAGTTCGGGGCTTGGCCCCAGCGCGGTCAGGGTCATCGCCTCGAACTGCGGCATCACCGCGTTGTAGAACAGGCCGAATACCGCCATGACGCCCAGCAGCGCCCAGGCTTCCCGGGTGTAGAGGAAACCCGCGAAACAAAATGCCGTGGTGATGCAGCCGGCGACGAACCATTCCCCCGGCCGGGCACTGCGCCCGGCCAGCAGGGCCCAGGCGGGTGGCGCGATGATGCGCGTGCCATACCACAGGCCCAGCATGGCGCCGATCACGAATCCGCCGTGCCCCAGCGCGTCCACCCAGCGGCCTACGTAGGGCGTGTAGGCGCCCAGCGCCGCGTAGTACCAGAAGTAGAAGGCGGCGAAACGCCAGAGGGAACGGGGCATGGGCAGGCGGTGGCAAAAAAGAAGGCCGGGCCCGAAGGCCCGGCCGTTGCATCATCGCCGTTTCCGGATCGAACCGGTACTAGCGCACGTGGCGACGCTCGATCGTCTCCCCGGGCTCGCGGTCGAGTGGACGACGGCTTCCGGCCACGCGCAGGGCCAGCTCGCGGGTTTCCAGCGTGCCCAGCCGGGTCTGGTCCTTGAGTTCCAGGAAACGCAGTTCGAAGGGCGCGCCATAACCGATCGGCAGGTTGCCCGGGCCAAAAGCGAGGGCCAGCTTGCC
>CAXAYM010000087.1:0-8340 GCA_963973175.1 uncultured Arenimonas sp. | reverse complement strand
CGCCAGCCAGGCCCAGCGCACCGGCGAGGCGGAGGACGGCGTGCGCAAGCTCTGGGCCACGCGCCCCACCGAGCCGCCGGCGCTGGCGGCCTACCTGGCGGCCGTGGCCGCCTGCTGGCGGCCCGACGCCGACACCTACCCGGGCTCGCCGCTGCTGGTGGCCCGGGCCCTGCGCGAGCAGGACCGCCTGGCGGCCTGCGAGCTCCAGCCCGAGGAAGCCGCGGCCCTGAAGGCCCTGCTGGCCGGCGACACCCGCTGCCACGTGCACCAGCGCGATGGGTACGCCGCCATCAAGGCGCTGCTGCCGCCCCGCGAGGGCGCCACCCGCTTCGCCCGCGGCCTGGTGCTGGTGGACCCGCCCTACGAAGCCCAGACCGACGAGTACCCGCTCATCGTCGCCGCCCTGCGCGACGGCCTGGAACGTTTCCCGCAGGGCCAGTTCGCGCTGTGGTACCCGATCAAGCAGCGCGCCACCTTGCAGCCGCTGATGCGCAAGCTGGCGAACCTGCCGATGAAGTCGGCCCTGGCCATCGAGCTGCTGGTGCGGCCCGACGACTCGCCGCTGCGCATGAACGGCAGCGGCATGGTGGTGATCAACCCGCCCTGGCAATTCGAACGCACGGTCGAACCGGCCCTGCGTCCCCTCGCCCAGGCCATGGGCGAACCCGGCGCTTCCTGGCGCCTCACCTGGCTCAAGCAGGAAAAAACCTGACCATGTCCACGCCCAAGCATGCCCGCTACGAAACCCGCGGCCCGGTGCCACACGAGGTCATCCATGCGGTGGAGTTCGACCTGCCGGCGCCGGCCGAGGGCCAATGCCGGGTCGCCGTGCTGGCCGCGCCGGTCAATCCCTCTGACGTACTCACGCTCACCGGCGAGTACGGCATGCTGCCGCCGCTGCCCGCCATTGGCGGCAACGAAGGCGTGGGTCGCATCGAACACATCCAGGGCGAGGCGCAGGGCTTGGCCGAAGGCGACATCGTGCTGCTGCCCGTCGGCTGCTGCAGCTGGAGCACCCACCTCAACCTGCCCACCAAGGCCCTGGTGAAGCTGCCGCACGACGTGGACCCGGTGCAGCTGTCCATGCTCACCGTCAATCCGCCCACCGCCGCGCTGATGCTTTCGGACTTCATCGAACTGCAACCGGGCGACTGGGTGGTGCAGAACGCCGCCAACTCCGCGGTCGGCGGTTACCTGCTGCAGCTGGCGCGTCGGCGCGGCATCAACGTCATCAACGTCGTGCGCCGCAGCTCGGCGGTACAGGCCGTGAAGGACCTGGGCGGCGAGCACGTGCTGGTGGACGCCGAAGACCTGCCCAAACGCGTGCGCGACGCGGTCGGTGACGTGCACGTGCGGCTGGCCATCGACTGCGTCGGCGGCGTGCACACCGAACACCTGGCGCGCTGCCTGGCGACCGGCGGCACGGTGGTGAACTACGGCGCCATGGGCGGCGACCGCTGCATGATTTCGCCGCGCTACCTGGTCTTCAACGACATCCGCCTGCGGGGTTTCTGGCTGTCGCAGTGGTTCAGGACAGCGCGTGCCGAGAAGAAGCAGGCGCTGTTCGCCGAACTCGCCGGCCTGGTCGCCGACGGCACCCTGCACGCGCGCATCCAGGCCAGCTACGGCATCGAGCACGTACGCGAGGCCGTGCAGGCGGCGTCTTCCGGCGCCCGCGACGGCAAGATCGTGATCGAGCCCAATGGCCCCTCGCGCGCGGCGATCTGAGGCGGGCAATACGCTGCACTCTTACTCGTAGCGCAGCGCCTCGATCGGGTCCAGGCCGGCGGCTTTCGAGGCCGGCATGATGCCGAACACCACGCCCACCAGGGCCGAGAAGCCCGCGGCGGCCGCCACCACCCACAGCGGCACCTGCGCCGGCGGGAAGTTCGGGATCATCGACGACACCAGGGTGCCCGCGCCGTAACCGAGCGCGATGCCGATCAGGCCGCCCAGCAGGGCCAGCAGGCCGGCCTCGAGCAGGAACTGCACCAGGATGTCCCGGCGCGTCGCGCCCAGCGCCTTGAGGATGCCGATCTCGCGGGTCCGCTCGGTCACCGACACCAGCATGATGTTCATGATGCCGATGCCGCCGACCAGCAAGGAAATGCTGACCACGCCGCCGACCACCGCCGTGGCGGTGCCGGTGATCTGCTCGAACTGCTTGACGAAGGAATCGGCGGCCTCGACCTTGAAGTCGTCGTCCTGCCCCGGCTTGAGCCGGTGCGAGGCGCGGATGGCGCGCTTGACGCGTTCGCGCAGCGGTTCGACGTCCTCGATGTCCTCGGCGGTGAAGGACACGCTCATGCGCGGCCGGACCTCGTTGCCGGTCATCGCCCGGCCCACGTCGAAGGGAATGATCACCAGGTTGTCCTGGCTGAAGCCCAGCAGCTCGCCGCGTTTCTCCAGCACGCCGACGACCTTGAACCACTCGGTGCCGATGCGGATGTATTCCCCGATCGGATCTTCGGGCAGTTCCAGATCCTCGATCGCCTTGGCGCCGACCACGGCGACGCGGCGCCGGCTCTGGTCATCGCTGTCGACGATGAAGCGGCCGGCTTCCGGGTACAGACCACGCACCACGGTGAAATCGGCGGTGGTGGCGATGACCTGGGGCATTGCCGTCCGGCTGCGGTAACCAATGCCGGTGCTGGGCACGGCCATCATCGGCACCACGTCGCCGACGCCGGCGATGCGGTAGCGCAGCAGGTCGACGTCGTCGAAGCTCAGCCGGTTTTCCTTGCCCAGGCTGGCGTCGGCGAAGGAGGTATAGGCCTGCAGCGTGAGCGTATTGCTGCCCAGGTCGGCGAACTGGTCGGAAATCGAACGCGAAAAGCCCTGCACCAGTGACACCACGGCGATCACCGAGGCGGTGCCGATCAGGATGCCGAGCGTGGTGAGGAAACTGCGCATCCGGTGCGCCATCAGACTGGTCAGCGCGGCGCGGAAGGCTTCGAGGAAGGCGTACATGTCAGGCCACCTGCGCAGGCGTGGGATTGATGGTGTCCTCGACGATCTTGCCGTCGGAAACGCGGATGGTGCGTCGGCAGTGCGCGGCGATATCGGGTTCGTGGGTCACCACCACGACGGTCTGGCCGGCACGGTGCAGCTCGTCGAACAGCGCCATGATCTCGGCCGAGGTCTTGGAATCGAGATTGCCGGTGGGTTCGTCGGCCAGCAGGATCGAAGGCCGGCCCACCAGGGCCCGCGCCACGGCCACGCGCTGGCGCTGGCCGCCGGAGAGCTGGTTCGGGCGGTGGCCCATCCGGCTGCCCAGGCCGACCTGCTCGAGCGCCCTCGTCGCCAGCACCTTGCGCTCGGCGCGCGGCATGCCGCGATAGACCAGCGGCTGCATCACGTTCTCGAGCACGGTCATGCGCGGCAGCAGGTGGAAGGACTGGAACACGAAGCCGATTTCCTTGTTGCGCACGTGCGCGAGCTCGTTGTCGTTGAGCGTCGAGGTATCGCGCCCGTTGAGCTCGTAGGTGCCTTCCGAGGGCGAGTCCAGGCAGCCGATGAGGTTCATCAGCGTGGACTTGCCCGAGCCCGAAGGGCCGATCAGCGCGACGTACTCATTGGACCCGACGAACAGGTCGACGCCGTTGAGCGCCAGCACCTCTTCCTCGCCCATCATGTAGCGCTTGACGATGCCGGTGAGGCGGATCATTCCTCGTCTTCCTCACCCTCGGCCTCGTTCTCGTCGGCGTCGGCGTTGGCCTTGGCCTTGTCGTCACGCAGTTCCGCTTCGATGGGCATGCCGTCGCGGAGGATGCGCAGGGTCTTGGCCGGACCGACGATCACCCGGTCACCCACCTCAAGGCCGGAGGTGATCGCTTCCCAGCGGTCATCCGAAAGCCCGGTCTCGATTTCGACCTTGCGGGCGCTGCCATCGCGGTCGACCCAGACGAAACGCTTGACCTGCTTGTCTTCGGACTCCTCGGTGATAACGGCCTCCACCGGCACCGCCAGGGTCTTGCCGCCGTCGCCCAGGAAGATGTCGGCGCGCGCGCTCATGCCCGAACGCAGGCCCAGGTCGTCCGGCACGTCCAGCAGCACGTCGACCTGGTAGGACCGGCCCTGGCTGCCCGGCTCCAGGCTCGGGGCCAGCGCGATCTGCGCGACCTTGCCCTGCAGCGGCGTGTCCTGGTGCGCGGCCGCCACCACTTCGGCCTGCTGACCGAGACGGATGCGCGCGATGTCGGCCTCGTCGACCTTGAGCTCGGCCTGGATCGCCGAGGTATCGGCGATCTTCATCAGGCTGGCGCCGGCCAGGGACATCGTGGACGGGATCGCGGTCTCGCCGACCTTGATCGGCAGGGCCACGATGGTGCCGCCGATGGGGGCGCGGATGTCGGTCTTCTGCAGCTGCTCGCGGGCCTCGCTGAGGATGGCCTCGGCCCGGCGCAGCGATTCCTGCGTGCTGCGAAGCTCGACACGCGCCAGGTCACGGGCGTTGCGCAGGTCGTCGAAGTCGCTCTGGCCGATCATCTGCCGGCCCAGCAGCTCCTGGCCGCGCTTGAGCCGGGTCTCGGCCAGCGCGAGCGCAAGCCTTTGGCGTTCGATGCTGATCTTGCTCTGGCGCTGGCTGGCTTCCTCGCGCTCGATGGCGTTGCGGTAGGTCTCCGGGTCCAGCCGCAGCAGCAGCTGGCCCTTCTCCACCCGGTCGCCTTCCTTGACCAGGATCTCCTCGACCTTGGCCACCAACTCGGCGGTCAGGTTGACCTCGTCCAGGTAGGCCAGCACGCCCGAGGCCAGGATCGAGGGGCGGATGTCCTGTTCGGACGCCGGCACCACCTCGACCTCGGCCCGGGACTCGCCGCGCATCGCGTTGACCGCCAGCAGCAGGGCCATCGCGCCGATGATCGCGCCGCCAACCAGCCATTTTTTGTTGAACTTCATCAGGTCAGGTTTCCAGGAATCGAATCAGATGATCGCGAACAGGGCCATGACGCCATAGATGACGATCGAGGGCAGCATCGCCACGACCAGCGCCTGGCCCCAGCCCGTGCGGAACCAGGTTTTCCAGCCCAACGCGGCCAGGAACCAGACCCAGAAGTTGAGCAGGCTGAAGCTCTTGGCCAGCGTCGACCAGTCGTGGTCCATCGGCAGCTGCACCAGCAGCGGATCCACGTTGGTCAGCTGCAGGCTCTCGAGCGGGGTCTGCGGCGAGCTGGTGAGGATGCCGCCGATCACCACCAGGGCGCCCAGCAGCATCGGCATGCTGGCCCAGCTGACCAGGGCCATGCCGTGGCGGAAGCTGACCGGATGGCCGGTGACCTTGCCCGCCAGCAGGTAGTACAGGCCGTAGATCAGGAAGATGACGACCATGAAGACCAGGGCCATCGGCCCCGCGATCCAGGCCATCGTGCGGGCGCCGGGCATGAAGGCCCGGGCCTGGTCGAGCTCCGCGCTGGTCATCTGCGGGTTCTGCACCAATAGTTGCGCGGCCTGGTGCTCGGCGAGCCAGGCCGGGTCCACGGTGAGGAAGTAGAGCGTGGTCGAGGCCGCGGTCAGCAGCACCAGCAGCAGCAACGGCGTCCAGAAGGTCGGCTTTTCGCGCAGCTCGGCGAATACCTTGGCCGGCTCGAGGAAGATGTTGATCAGGTGGGACATGCAAGGCTCCTGGCTGGTGAAACCGCGACTCCCCTTGAATCGCAGCGTGAATGTTAGGCGATCACGGCCCCCTGGCGCGCGGATTGGGACGAAATCCTTTCCAGCGGGGATAAAACCCCAGACGCCGCGACGAAACAAAACGTGACATCCGCCTTTCACGCCACTTTTCGCCCCGGCTGCGAGGCTGGGGCCTCGCCAAGGCCGCCATCTGCGAGGAGAACCGCCCATGGACCGCAAGACCACCCGTGATTTCCACCCCGAAGTCCTCCGGCTGTTCGACCGCTATGTCCATGGGCAGCTCGACCGGCGCGGCTTCCTGCAGGCCGCCGCCGGCTTCGCCGCCGGGGCCTCGGGCGCCGCCGGGCTGCTGGCGGCGCTGTCGCCGCAGTTTGTCGAGGCCCGCCAGGTCGAACCCGACGACCCGCGGCTGGCGACCAGCCGGCCCCGCTTCGAATCGCCGCAGGGTTACGGCGAGGCCGGCGGTTACCTGGTCCGCCCCACGGCGGAAACCGGCCCGCTGCCGCTGGTCCTGGTCGTGCACGAGAACCGCGGCCTCAACCCACATATCGAAGACGTGGCCCGGCGCGTCGCCCTGGCCGGCTACCTGGCCTTCGCGCCGGACGCCCTGCTGCCGATCGGCGGCTACCCGGGCGATGAAGACGCCGCCCGCGCGAAATTCCAGACGCTGGACCAGACAAAAACGCGCCAGGACATGCTCGCCGCCGCGCGCTGGCTGCAGGGCCACGCGCTCGGCAACCGGAGGCTGGGCGTGGTCGGCTTCTGTTATGGCGGCGCCATCGCCAACTTCCTGGCGACCCGGCTGCCCGACCTGCAGGCGGCGGCGCCGTTCTACGGCGGGGCGCCGGATCCCGCCGACGTTCCCGCGATCAAGGCCGAGCTGCTGGTCGTGCTGGCCGCCGACGATCCACGCGTCAACGCCAGCTGGCCCGGCTACCAGGCCGCCCTCGAGGCCGCGGGCACCGACTACACCCTGCTCCAGCCCGGCGGCACCGTGCACGGCTTCCACAACGACACCACGCCGCGCTACGACCGCGACGCCGCGCACCTGGCCTGGGACGCGACGCTGGAGCTGTTCGAGCGCCGGCTGAAGGGCTGATCCGGGGCGGGAGGGTATACTCCGCGGCCGCCTCGGATACCCAAACCCCATGTTCAAGAATTTCCGTGACGATTGGCTCGCCAACGTCCGGGGCGACGTGCTGGCCGGCCTGGTCGTCGCCCTGGCCCTGATTCCCGAGGCCATCGCCTTCTCGATCATTGCCGGCGTCGACCCCAAGGTCGGCCTCTATGCCTCATTCTGCATCGCGGTGGTGATCGCCTTCACCGGCGGGCGCCCGGGCATGATTTCCGCCGCCACCGGGGCGATGGCGCTGGTGATGGTCGACCTGGTCGCCGACCACGGCCTGCAGTACCTGCTGGCGGCCACGCTGCTGACCGGCGTGCTGCAGATCCTGGCCGGCGTGCTCAAGCTGGGTTCGCTGATGCGCTTCGTGTCGCGCTCGGTGATCACCGGCTTCGTCAACGCACTGGCCATCCTGATCTTCATGGCCCAGCTGCCCGAGCTGATTGGCGCGCCCTGGCTGGTGTATGCCCTGGTGCTCGCCGGCCTGGCGATCATCTACGGCCTGCCCTACCTCACCAAAGTCGTGCCTTCGCCGCTGGTCTGCATCGTGCTGCTGACGGCCCTGGCGATCTGGCTGGGCTGGGACGTGCGCACGGTCGGCGACATGGGCGAACTGCCCGACAGCCTGCCGGTATTCCTGTTCCCGCAGGTGCCGCTGACCCTGGAAACGCTGTGGATCATCCTGCCGGTGTCGGTGACGCTGGCGATCGTCGGCTTGCTCGAATCCCTGCTCACCGCCGCGATCGTGGACGACCTGACCGACACGCCCAGCAACAAGAACCGCGAAGCCGCGGGCCAGGGCGTCGCCAACATCGCCTCGGGCCTGGTCGGCGGCATGGCCGGCTGCGCGATGATCGGCCAGTCGGTGATCAACGTGAAATCCGGTGGCCGAGGCCGCCTGTCGGCGCTGGTGGCCGGCAGCGTTCTGCTGGTGCTGGTGGTGTTTGCCGGCCCCTGGGTGAAGCAGATCCCGATGGCGGCCCTGGTGGCGGTGATGATCATGGTCTCGATCGGCACCTTCAACTGGGGCTCGATCCGCAACCTGCGCGAACATCCCAAGAGCTCCAGCCTGGTGATGATCACCACCGTCGTGGTCACCGTCGCCACCCACGACCTGGCCAAGGGCGTCGGCGCCGGCGTGCTGCTTTCGGCGCTGTTCTTCGCGCGCAAGGTCGGGCGCGTGCTGCACGTGGGCTCCACGCTTTCTGCCGACGGCGATCGCCGCGACTACGTCGTCACTGGCCAGGTGTTCTTCGCCTCGGCCGACAACTTCATCGCCGGCTTCGACTTCAAGGAAGTATTGGCACACGTCAGCATCGACGTCAGCCGCGCCCACTTCTGGGACCTCACCGCGGTGGGCGCGCTCGACAAGGTGGTGCTCAAATTCCGCCGCGAAGGTACCGTGGTCGAGATCATCGGCATGAACCAAGCCAGCGCCACACTCGTGGACAGGCTGGGCGTGCACGACAAGCCCGACGCCATCGAACGGCTGATGGGCCACTGAAGGGAGACACCTGGTCATGAACGACACCCGCCCGCTCATCCAGGCCGACGGCCAGGTCCTGGCCGCCCTGGACCCTTCGGTG
>CAXAYM010000086.1:0-8436 GCA_963973175.1 uncultured Arenimonas sp. | reverse complement strand
CAACTGGCCCGGCCCGGCGCCTCGCGTGGGCCGCGGTGGGCGCGGCGGTGGTCGCGCTCGCCGCGTGTGCTGCGGCGCCCCAGGCAGGGCCCACCGACCAGCGACAGCAGAACGAGCGGATAACGCTTTACTACGGTGTCGTGCCGGCCGCGCTGTCCCAGGCAGCGCAGGCCGCGCATCCGCCGACGCCGGACGTGCATGGCGCGGTCCGTCCCCCCGCCGATAGTCACCATTTTGTCGTCGCACTCTTTGAAACCCCGACCGGCCAGCGCATCACCGAGGCCACAGTGACGGTGCGCCAAACGCCGCCACGGGGCACGGCGACTACCAAGGTGTTGGAGCCCATGCCGCTGGGAGACGCCCTCTCGTTCGGGACGACCTTCGTCATCGCCGAAGGTCGCAATCACCGTTTCAGCATCGAAGTTCGACGGGGTGACCGCGTCGAGCGGTTTGAGGTAGTGTACGACAATCTGCACGGCGGTCCATAAAGGACCGCCGTGCATCAGCCCATCGAGGGGAGACAGTCTGATGCGTCGTGGAATCGTTTGGAGTCTGCTGGTCGTGGTTGCCCTGGCCGGCGGCGCCGCGCTCGTGATCCAATGGCTGCGGGTGCCACCCTTGCCCGCTGGGTTTGCCTACGGCAGCGGCCACGTGGAAGCCACGGAAGTGCGCCTGGCCGCCGAGGCGGGCGGCCGGGTGGTCGAGCAGCGGCTGGTGGAAGGGCAACCGGTCCGGGCCGGGGACGTGTTGCTGGTGATCGATCCGGTGACCACGCAGGATCAGCTCAGCAGCGTGCAGGACGAGGCGCAGGCGATCCGGGCCAGCGTGGCGGCGCTGGAGGCCCAGATAGCCTCCTGGCAACACCATGTCGAGACGACCCGCCAGCAACGGGCACGGATTGAGCGCCTGCTCACTACCCAGATTGCGACGGCCCGGGAACTCGACAGCGCCAATGACGCGGTCAACCAGGCCGAAGGCGAACTGGGGCGGCTGCGGGCGCAGCGAGCGAGCCTTCAGGCGCAAGTGAGCAGCGTGGAGTCGCGGGTGCGGCTGGCCCAGACCAATGTCAGCCGGACCGAGGTCAAGGCGCCACAAGATGCCACCGTACTGGTGCGCGGCGTCGAGGTCGGCGAGGTGATCCAGCCCGGACAGCCTTTGGCCCTGCTGGCGGATCTGCGCCAGATTGAGCTCAAGGTGTACCTGGCCGCCAACGACGCGGGCCGGGTCAAGCTGGGTCATTCGGCACAGGTGCGGGTCGACGCCTACCCGGAGCAGACGTTTCCAGCGACCGTCGCCCGGGTCGATCCCTACGCCCAGTTCACGCCGCGCGATATTCACGTGCCCGATGAGCGGGCGCAGATGGTCTACGGCGTGACCCTGGTGATCGACAACGCCGAGCAGCAGCTCAAGCCGGGCATGCCGGCCGACGCCTGGATCCAATGGGACGCGCAGGCACCGTGGCCCACGCCCTTGCGCGTGCCGCAATGACGCCGACGCCTCGCCTCGTTGCGCAGGGACTCGGCCGGCGGTTTGGCCCGCGCTGGGTGGTGCGGGGCATCAGCCTGACGCTGGCGCCGGGCGAGACCTTGGGGGTCGTCGGCGCCGACGGCGCCGGCAAGACGACCTTGCTGCAGATGTTCGCGGCTATTCTGGATCCCAGTGAAGGGTCCTGTGCCGTCTTGGGCGGCGATTCGCGCCGGGACAGCAAGCGCATCGCCGCGGGCCTGGGGTACATGACCCAGGGCTTCACCCTGTACGACCGCCTGAGCGTCGAGGAGAATCTTCGGCTGGCGGCCACGCTGCGGGGCGTCAGCGATGCCGACTACGGGCCGCGTCGGGCGCAGCTGCTGGCCATGGCCGGTCTCGCCCGGTTCACCGAACGCCTGTCGGGCAAGCTCTCGGGCGGCATGCGCAAGAAGCTGTCGCTGTGTACGAACCTGATCCATGCCCCGCAGCTGCTGATCCTGGACGAGCCGGGGCTGGGCGTGGACCCGCTGTCCCGCCGCGAGCTGTGGACGATGCTCGCCCAGTACCGCGAGACCGGCGTGGCCACGATCGTGGCCACGTCCTACATGGACGAAGCCGAGCGCTGTGACCGGGTCCTGCTGCTGCGCGATGGCCAGCCCCTCGCGCTGGACACGCCGGCCGGCCTGCGGACCCAGGCGGCGGGCCGGGTGTTTGAGCTGCGGGCCCCTGACCTCGCGCAGCGCATCCCCGCCCTGCGCGCCCTGCCGCAGGTGCGTGGCCTGCAGGTCCTGCCCGACCGGGTGCGGTTCCAATCCCGCGATCCCGCGGCGCCGCCCGTCCCGGGCAGCCAGCCGGCGGTGCCCGGGCTCGAGGACGTGTTCGTGCTGCACGACACGGCGCCCGAACCCGAAACGCCGGCGACAT
Organism: uncultured Arenimonas sp.; assembly: GCA_963973175.1. Classification (GTDB taxonomy): domain Bacteria; phylum Pseudomonadota; class Gammaproteobacteria; order Xanthomonadales; family Xanthomonadaceae; genus Arenimonas. The sequence goes on along the minus strand of CAXAYM010000086.1, from coordinate 6,045 downwards.
CGCCGGTGGCGCTCGCGAGCGCCGGCCCGGGCTTGGTCACCCGCGACGTGTCGGTCGTGTTCGGTGGTTTCCGGGCCGTGGACCGGGTGTCGCTGTCGATTGAGCCGGGAGAGTTGCTCGCCCTGCTCGGGCCCAATGGCGCCGGCAAGACCACGCTGATCCGGGGCCTGTGTGGCCTGGTGCCCTTCGCCGAAGGCCAGGCACAGGTCGCCGGCTTGTCGCTTCCTGGCCAAATCGCCGGCGTTCGCCAGCGCATCGGCTACATGTCCCAACGCTTTTCGCTCTACCTGGACCTGACTGCGCAGGAGAACCTGGACTTCTTCGCCAGCGCCTACGGCCTGCGCGGTGAACGGGCCCGCGATGCGATCGCGCAGGCGACCGCGCAACTGGGACTGACCCTGGAGCCCGGGCGACTGGTGGCGGCGCTGTCCGGGGCCGAGCGCCAGCGGCTGGCCCTTGCCTGCGCCATCCTGCCCCAGCCGGCGGTGCTGTTCCTGGACGAGCCGACGTCCGGGGTGGACCCCTTGGCGCGCTACCGGTTCTGGTGGCTGATCCGGCGCTTGGCCCAGGGCGGCATGAGCATCCTGGTCACCACCCACTACCTGGACGAGGCGGCGTACTGCGACCGGATTGGTCTGATGCACCAGGGCGCGCTGATCGGCTGGGGGACGCTCGACGCCTTGCGGGTCCAGACCGGTCAGTCGGCGGACGCCTCGGTGGAAACGGTGTTCGTGCAGGCCATCGCCCAAGCCACGGCGCGGACCGAGGTCGCTGCATGAACCGCCGGCGGGTGCTGGCGCTGATGGGCAAGGAGTGCCGGGAGCTGGCACGCGATCCACTGACCATCGGCCTGGCGATCCTGATGCCGCTGGTCATGCTCTTCCTGTTCGGCTACGCCGTCACGTTGGACGTCAACAACATCCGCCTGGGCGTCCTGGATGAAGACCGGTCCCCGGCGAGCCGGGAGCTGGTGGATCGGTTCACGGCCAGTGGCTACTTCGAGCAAAGCCATGCGTTCGACACCCCGCGCCAGGCCGAGCAGGCCCTGCAGCGGGATCAGGTTCGGGTGGTGCTGGTCGTGCCACGCCGATTCCAGCGGGCCTTGCTTCGCGGCGAAACCGCGCCGGTGCAGCTGCTGGTGGACGGTGCGTTCGCCTCCAGCGCGGCACTGGCCTTGGGCTACGCCGAGGCCATTGTCGCCAGTTACCCGTCGGCGCCGCGCCAACGCATCGAGACCGAGGTGCGGGTCTGGTACAACCCCGCCCTGCGCAGCGCGAACTTCGTCATCCCGGGGCTGTTTGCCGTGATCCTGATGGCCTTCCCGCCGCTGCTCACGGCACTGGCGATCGTGCGCGAGAAGGAGTCGGGCACGATTGAACAGATCTACGCCTCGCCGGTGACCTCGGCGGAGTTCGTGCTGGCCAAGCTCCTGCCCTATGCCGGCGTCGCGCTGCTGGAGATGGCCCTGCTGGTGGGGGTCGGGATCCTTTGGTTCGACATCCCGTTCGCCGGTAGACCGGCGCTGTTGGCGGCTGCGTCGGGCGTGTACGTGCTCACCACCGTGGGCATTGGTTTGCTGGTCTCGACCATCACCCGGACCCAGCTCAGCGCCATGCTGGTGGCGCTGATCGTGAGCCTGATGCCCTCCTTCCTGTTCTCGGGCTTCCTGTTCCCGGTGTTCACGATGCCGCTGATGTTGCAGCTCTACAGCACCCTGGTGCCGGCGAGCTACTTCGTCGAAATCTCGCGCGATGTGGTGCTCAAGGATGCCGGGCTGGTGGCACTGGCACCCAACTTGGCATGGTTGGCGCTCTACACGGCCGTGGTCTTTGTCTTCGCGGCCAAGCGCCTGCGCCAAAAGGTGGCGCGATGAAGGGCCGCTTTGCTGGTCTGCTGCGCAAGGAGGTGGTGCAAGTATTGCGTGACCGCACCGTGCTGTTCCTGGTCTTGTTCCTCTACACCATCGAAGTGGTGATGTGCACGGTGGCGCTAACTTTTGAAATCCGCGACCTGCCGGTGGCCGTGGTGGACCAGGACCAGAGCGTGGCGAGCCGGCACCTGGTGGCCTTGTTGAGGGCGACCGAGACCTTCGAACTGCGCGAAGTGAGCGACCAACCCCGCCGGGGCGAACAGGCCTTGCAGGCGGGGCGCGTGGCCATGGTCTGGGTCATTCCGCCGGGGTTTGAGCAGGCCTACCAGCGCGGCACCCGGCCGACCCTGCAGCTGCTGCTCGATGGCACCAACTCCAATGTCGCTGAGAATGCCCGTCACTACGCCATGCAGGTGGTGCGGCGGTTTGAAGCGGATCGTCCGCCGCTGCAGGTGGCCGTGGGCACACGCCCCGGCCAGGCCGTGGCCGTGCCCCGGGTCTGGTACAACCCCGAGCAAGAGACCAAGAACTTCTTGGTGCTCTCAATGCTGGCCCTGGCCGCGATGCTGGTTGGGGTCATGATCCCGGCGGCGTCGATCGTGCGCGAGAAAGAGCACGGGACCATCGAGCAGTTGCTCGTGACCCCGATCACGCCGCCAGAGTTGTTTGCCGCCAAGACCATCCCGACCGTGGCCGTGAATTTGCTGGCGATCTTCCCGGCGCTGCTGATCGTGGCGGCGTTCGACGTGCCCCAGCGCGGCAGCCTCGTGACGCTGATGGTGCTCGCCGCGCTCTTTCAAATCAGCGCCATCGCCATGGGGGTGTTCGTGGCCGCCGTGACCCGCACCTTGCAGCAGGCGCTGATGCTGGCCTTCTTCGCGTTGTTCCCGGTGCTGTTTCTCTCGGGCACGATGACGCCGATCGAATCGATGCCGCCGGTGCTGCAGAGCGCCTCGCTGCTCAGCCCCTTGCGCTACTACATGGAGGTACTGCTGGGCATTTTCCTCAAGGGCGCCGGCTGGGCCGAGCTTTGGCCCCAAGCCGTGGCCATGACCGGCATCGGGTTGGCGCTGTTCGTGGCGGCGGCCGCCGTGTTCCGGCGCAAACTGGCCTAGGCCATGGCCCACGCCGCCAGCGCGCCCGCCGCGGCCATCAGCGCGTACGCCAGCGCCAACGGCCCCGCTATGGCGCGTCCGCCCAGGCCGGCGGCCAGCGCCAGCTTGGTGACCTGGTTGACGGCCGCGCCGAGCAGCAGCGCCCACGCCGCGACCGGCACCGGCACAATCCCCTCACCCACCAAGCGCCCGGTGCTGACGATGATGGCATCGACGTCCACCAAACCGGCGACGGCCGAGGTCAAGAACAGCCCTGCCTCGCCCCACCACGCAGTCAACGCTCGGCTGATCAGCGCGATTGCAGCCAAGAGCGCCGCGAAACCCAGCGCCAAGCGCAATGCTAAAGGGTTGGGCAGGGTCGGATCGGGTAGCGCCGCATCCGAGCGGCGCTGCCACAGCGCGCCGAGCACCCCGCCAGTGAGCGCCATTGCGGCCAGAATGGGCCAAAGACCAGTCAGCAACGACGGCGCCGTCACGGCGATCACCCCGATCATGCGCGCGAACATTGCCGCGCAGGCCAGGATGGCGCCGGCAGCGGCCGGGCGTGCCAGCGCGGGGGTGGCCGAAGCTATCCGCGCCAGGGCCGCGGTCGTGGCGGTCGAAGACACGATGCCGCCCAGCAGCGCTGTGATCATGAGGCCCCGGCGCGGGCCGGTGACGCGCATGGCGATGTACCCGGCAAACGACAGCCCCGCGATCAGCACCACTGCCCACCAGAATCGGTACGGATTGATGGCGTCGTACGGCCCAAAGCCTTGGTCTGGGAGCACCGGCAGGATCACGACCGAGATCAGCAGCAACTGGAATGCAGCGGCCAGCTCATCGCGTGAGAGTCGGTCAATACCACTGTGCAGCGGCGCCTTGAGCTGCAACAACAACACCATCACCACCGCCGAGGCCGCGGCGGCTGCCGGGGCCCCGCTGGCCGCCAGCGCCCCGATGGCGAAGGTGGCCAATCCTGCCATCAGCGTGGTCAGCCCCATGGCGCGGTGCATCCAGACCGTGGCCAGGTACCCGGCCACGAGCGCCACCGTCACGGCGGCGCCGAGCGTGATCAGCAAGCCGGGCCCCCAGCGCTGCGCGCCCAGGGCTCCCAGGCCACCCAACAGGCCGATTACGCCAAACGTGCGTAATCCAGCGGGCCGGTGGCCCTCGGCGACCGAACGTTGGCGCCAACCGCGCTCCACACCCACCAACAAGCCAGCGGCCAAGGAAAGCAACAGCCCGGTCAGTTCGTCCACGTGGGCCCGCCCAAAAGGTCAATTCGCAGATCAGCATGGCACATTGGGGCCGATCGCCGTCAACCAGGACCCCGGGCTATGGGTGCCCTGAGCATTGGCGCCGGAGCCGCGTCCGTGCCGGGCCAACTGCGCGGCCCGCTGCTGGCGTTGTTTGTGATGGCGACCGCGTACGGGTTGGTGCTGCCCGTGCTGCCGGCTCTACTGGCCACGGTCGCCCCCATGGACGTCGCCGCTGCCACCGGGATGATGATGGCAACGTACACGCTAGCCACGGTCGTGACGTCGCCGCTGTGGGGCTGGCTGTTGGACCGGTTCCCGGCGCGCCGGCTGTTGCTGATTGGCTTGTTGGGTCAAGGACTCGTGCAGTTGGCCCTGTGGTGGCCCTCGTCGTTGAGCCAGTTGATGCTGATCCGCGCCCTGCAGGGCGCGTTGGGTGCAGTCGCAGTGCCTGCCGTACTGACCTTGGCCGCGCAGTGGTGTCCGCCCACGGTGTACGGCACCGCCGTTGCCCGCGTCTCCCGGGCGGCGCTGCTGGGGGGCCTGGCGGGACCGATACTGGGCGGCGTTTTAGCCAGAGGCGCCAACTTGCGACTGCCTGTCGCGCTCGCGACCGGCTTGATTCTGATCGCTGCCATTGCCGTGGCGCGCGTGCGCTCGGCGCCAGTGGCCGCCTTCACGGAAGCCGCCTCATTGGGCCCGGATCGGCCCCGCCTTTGGCTACTGGCCGCCGCGGCCGTGATCGCCGGCTTGGTCATGGGCACGATGGAGGTGGGCGTCAGCGTGCGCGCTCGAGAGGTGCTGGGCCTTCCGGCCTCGGCGATCGGGCTGCTGTTCTCAGGGTGCGGCATCGTCATGATCGCTGTGCAGACGGGAGTGTTCCAGCCTCAGCGCAGTCCGACCGACTTGTGGCGATTGCTGGGGCCGGCCTTCATGCTGTCGGCGCTGGGCGTGGGCGTGCTGCACTGGGCAAGCGAGGTCTGGATGCTGGGCGCGGTTGTCGCCCTGGTCGCCGCCGGTGGCGGTGTGCTGCTGCCGACCATCAGTCTTTGGATCGTGCGCAGCGCCGGGCAGGCACATGGGTTGCAGTTGGGCCTGCGCGCTGCCTTGGGCGGACTGGGACAAGCGGCCGGTGCGCTGCTGGGTGGCGTCGCGTTTCGCGCCCAAGCGCCGCAGATCGCGTGGATCGTACTCGTGGTTGGCTCGGCCATCGTCGTCGCGATGGCCTTGGCGCGGCGGCCTCCGGGGCCCGAGGCCCCGCCGTGAACGGCCCGGACCTGCGACTTGACCCCACGGGCGACGGACGTATCCTCTGGACGAGGCGCTGCCGTGGAATCAGGCTGTGTAATTTGACCCACGTCAACTCCCGGTGCCGTGATCCGCGTTAGGGTGAGTTCGACAATGAACCGCTTCCGCCGCCACCGCTGGCGTACTCCTATCTCGCTGCTGGCGATGCTGGCGCTGGTATGGGCACAACTGGTTCTGGCGGGCCATCCGGCGTGCATGGGCTCGGCGATGGCTTCGATGCCAGCCCACGCCGAACATGCCGATCATGGCCAGCCCGCGGCAGCCGATCCGGCCCCACCCTGCCATGGCACTCCGCTCAATGGGGACGCGCCCCTGTGCGCGTCGCACTGCAGTCAAGGCGACCTGAGCAAGGAGGCGCCGCGACTGGAGTCGGTACCGACCCTGGGTCCTGTGCCGGTCATGTCGGTCGTGGCCGTGCAGCGACTGCCTGATGCGGCGGGCCACGTGGTGGCCGCGCGTCCTCGTGTCGCCTGGCACCGACCTACCCCCCATCCGGCCAGCCTCCTGCTGATCT
>CAXAYM010000085.1:0-8471 GCA_963973175.1 uncultured Arenimonas sp. | reverse complement strand
GGTATGGCCGGACTTGAGGTGGAAGCCCCACTCGGCCACGTAGACCATGCCGCCGTGGTAGGCGATCAGAAGGGCGAAGGCGATGACGCGCAGGGCGTCGATGTCGTAGCGGCGTTGCACGGGCGGCTCCGGTGGGTGGTGATGACCGGGCCAGACTGGGCGGCCGCCCCGGCCGCCGCCAGCGCGAAGTGACGCCCCGCGGGGCCGCGGGGACCAAATGCGGGAATCGGGGACGAACCGGGGGCGGCTTCCGCGCCGCGCCTTGCCTAGAATGACCCGATGCCCGCCGCCACGCCCCCGCCGACCGCCTACGACCGCTACCGGCCCTACCGCCGCTGGGTTGAATGGGGGGCCTGGATCCTGCTGATCCTGCTGGGCGCGGCCAGCGAAACCATGGTCGTGGGCATGGAGCTGCGCCGGGCCGGCCTGCCGCACCACCCGATGGAACCCGCGGTCTGGGAGTGGTCGAGCCATCTGGTCCTGCTGGCCCTGGTGCCCGGCATCGCCTGGTACACCCGACGCTTTCCCCTGCACCTGGACACCTGGGCGCGCGTGCTGCCGGCGTGGCTGCTGGGCAGCCTGGTGTTCTGCGTGCTGCACGTGGCCGGCATGGTGGCACTGCGCGAGGCCGTTTATGCGTGGGCCGGCGCCGACTACGACTTCGGCAACTGGGGCCGGCAGCTGCTTTACGAGTACCTCAAGGACGGCCGCACCTTCCTGCAGTTCGCGCTGGTGATGGAGGGCTACCGGTTCCTGGTCCGACGCCTGCAGGGCGAAGCGCGGCTGCTCGATGCGCCCGACGATGCGTCGCCGGACGCGCCGGTCGAACGCCCCGAACGTTTCCTGGTGCGCAAGCTGGGCCGGGAGTTCCTGGTCGCCGCCAACGACATCGAGGCCCTGCAGGCCTCGGGCAACTACGTGAACCTGCGCGTGCGCGGCCGCGAATACCCGCTGCGCACGACCATCTCGGCGATCGAGGCGCGACTGGACCCGGCGCGATTCCAGCGCGTGCACCGCAGCCACATCGTGAACCTGGATTCGGTCGCCAGCATCGAGCCGCTGGACACCGGCGACGCCCGCATCCACCTGCACGACGGCAGCACCCTGCCCTGCAGCCGCCGCTACCGCGCCGCCCTGAAGGACCGGCTCGGCGCCGCCTCGTGACGGCGCCACGCAAGATCGTGCACGTGGACATGGATGCGTTCTACGCGTCGGTGGAACAGCGCGATGATCCCTCGCTGCGCGGGCGCCCGGTGGTGGTGGCCTGGCGCGGGGCGCGCTCGGTGGTGTGCGCGGCCAGCTACGAGGCGCGCAGGTTCGGCGTGCGCTCGGCGATGCCGGCGCTGCGGGCGGAGAAACTCTGCCCGCAGGCGGTGTTCGTGCCGCCCGACTTCGTCCGGTACAAGGCGGTGTCCCGGCAGGTGCGGGACATCTTCGCCCGGCATACCGACCTGGTCGAACCGCTGTCGCTGGACGAGGCCTACCTCGACGTCACGGAAAACAAGCTCGGCCTTCCCAGCGCTACCGCGGTGGCCGAATCCGTGCGCGCCCAGATCCGCGAGGAAACCGCACTCACGGCCTCGGCCGGCGTCGCACCGAACAAGTTCCTGGCCAAGATCGCCAGCGACTGGCGCAAGCCCGACGGCATCTACGTGGTCAAGCCGGCGATGGTGGCGGATTTCCTGGCGCCGCTGCCGGTGGGCAAGATCCCGGGCGTGGGCAAGGTGATGGAGGGCAAGCTCGCGCGGCAGGGCATCCGCACGGTGGGTGAACTGCGCACGTTCGGCGGCGACGGCCTGGAGGCGCGCTTCGGGCGCTGGGGTCGGCGCCTTCACGAACTGTCGCTGGGCATCGACGACAACCCGGTGCGCACCGAGCGTCCCACCACCCAGGTGTCGGCCGAAGACACCTTCGAGACCGACCTGCCGCTGGCCGAGACCGCCGAGGCGATCACCCGGCTGGCCGCGAAGGCCTGGGCGGCGGCCGGCCGCGAAACCGACCGCAGCGCGCGCACCGTGGTGCTGAAACTCAAGACATCCGATTTCCGCATCCTCACCCGGAGCCTCACGCCCGCGGTGATGCCGGCCAGCGCCGGCGAACTGGCGGCGGTCGCGCTGTCGCTGCGCGAGCGCGTCGACCTGCCCGCGCATACGCGTTACCGGCTGGTCGGCGTGGGCCTGGCCAACTTTCAGGGCCACGACGAAGCACCGCCGCAACCCAGCCTGTTCACCGAAGACGAGCGGGAAGCGGACTGAAAAAAACGGGCGGCCTCGCAGCCGCCCGTGCAGTCCCTCCATGGACCTGTTGCGCGTTACTCCTCGGCTTCTTCCTCTTCCGGCTCGTCGACGTAGGCGTCGAACTCGACGCGGTCGAGGCGCGAATCACGATTGGTGTCGGCCGTGGCGAACTCCAGGGCCAGCGAGTGCTCCGGCGGCAGGTCGGTCTTGTTGATGTAGCCGTCCATGTCCTTGTCGAGCTCGTCGAAACCAGGGTCGGCGACCAGGTCGGCCTCGAGCTCGGCCTCCAGGGCCGGATCCGGGACCGGATCGGGCGGCGGCACGTCCTGGGCGGACGCGGACGCGGAAAGCGCCAGGGCGACGGCGCAGAACAGCGAAGCAGGGGTCGTGTACTTGCTCATGTCCTTCTCCTTCCAACGCGGGGGGGAATGAAGCCGGGGGGCTTCGGGATCCACCCTGGCGCTGCGCGCACGAACACGCCCTGAAGCGCGCATTCGCAAAACGTTATCCCGCTTGCATCGGTCAGCGACGGTCCAAATGCATGAACAGGAAAGGGGCCGGCATGGCCGGCCCCTCGGTGTTGCCGCGATCGCGCGAGCGATCAGTAGTACAGGTCGTAGAGCACGTCCAGGACCAAGCCGGTCGCCAGGGCTACCAGCACCACGTCGCGGTCCGACCGCACCCAGCGGTAGCCGTAAGGCGGCGGCGGCAGGCGGTAGGCGTGGTAGTCGACGTAATACGGACGGCTGTAATACGCGGGCGGCATGCGGTGGCCGACGGTCCAGCGCACGTGGCGATAGCCCGACGGGTACACGTAGCGCGCCGGCGCGCGGTAGCGGTACTCCGGACGCCAGTGGTAACCGCGCCAGCGGCGATCGTCATGGCGAACGTAGCGGCGGTTGTCACGGCGGTCGTCGCGCCAGTCTCGGCGGTCGTCCCGGCGGTCGTGGCGCCAGTCGCGGCGGTCGTCGCGGCGGTCATGGCGGTCGTCGCGGCGGTCGGCACGCCAGTCGCGGCGGTCGTCCCAGCGGTCCTGGCGGTCGTCGCGGCGGTCGTGGCGGTTTTCGCGACGGTCCTCGTGACGATCGGCGCGCCGGTCACGGCGATCTTCGCGGTTGTCCACCCGAACGGGGCCCTTGTCGCCGGCGCGCGCGGATTCACCGGCGACGACCCGGGCGCGCACGTCCTGTGCGGCGGCAGGCATCACGGTGGCACCGGCCAGCAGGACGGCCATCGAAACCATCAGTACTCTTTTCATCTTCGGATCCCTCGGGCTACGGAGCGCGGGCGGCCGGGGCCGTCCACGGGGCGAATGATTGTGTCCGCGGCGCTGAATTGCCCTTGAACCCCGCGTTGGCTTTTCGTGAAGCCGCACCCGCCGTTCAGCCGGCTGAACCTGCCGCCGGCTCGGCTAGAATGGCGCAAAACCGCCAGGGAGCCGCCATGCCATCGTTCGACGTCGTGTCCGAAGTGGACAAACATGAACTGACCAACGCCGTGGATACCGCCAACCGCGAACTCGGCAACCGCTTCGATTTCAAGGGCCAGGACGCGAGCTTCGAGCTCGACGGCTTCGTGGTCACCCAGAAAGCGCCGAGCGATTTCCAGCTCAAGCAGATGCTCGACATCCTGCGCGCCCGGCTGATCGCACGCGGCATCGACATCCGCTGCCTCGACGTGGGCGAGCCCGAAATCAACCTGGCCCAGGCGCGGCAGAAGATCACCGTGAAGCAGGGCATCGAGCAGAAGCTGGCCAAGAAGATCGTCGCCACGCTCAAGGAGGCCAAGCTCAAGGTCGAGGCCCAGATCAACGGCGAAAAACTGCGGGTCAGCGGCAAGAAGCGCGACGACCTGCAGGAGGCGATGGCGCTGCTGAAGAAGTCGGACCTCGACATCCCGCTGCAGTTCGACAACTTCCGCGACTGATCGAGCTGGTAGGAGCGCCTTCAGGCGCGAAGGTCTTCTTTGCCGAAGGCAAAGTCAAAAGATTCGCGCCTGAAGGCGCTCCTACAAGGTGGCGTCGAAGAGTCGGGCGCGGTCGGCATCGCCGAGCAGCCGCCACTCGCCCGGCGCCAGGCCGTCCAGGTCCAGTCCGCCCAGCCGGTGCCGGTGCAGGCTTTCGACGTGGTTGCCAACCGCGGCGAACATGCGGCGGATCTGGTGGTAGCGCCCCTCGACCAGGGTGATGCTGGCGCGGCGCGGCTCCAGCACCTCCAGCCCCGCCGGTGCCAATGGCGTTTTTTCCGACTCCAGCATCAGCGTGCCGCTGGCGAAGATCGCCGCCTCGTCGCCGCGCAGGTCCTGCGCCAGCACCGCTTCGTAGATCTTGGGCAACATCGCCTTGGGCGAGGTGATCCGGTGCAGCAGGGCGCCGTCGTCGGTCATCAGCAGCAGGCCCGAGGTATCGCGGTCGAGCCGGCCGACCGTGGACAGGATCGGATTGCGCAGGCGGAAGCGCGGCGGCAGCAGGTCGTAGACCACGCGGCCGGGGTCCTTGGTGGAACAGGTGTAACCCACCGGCTTGTGCAACAGCAGCAGCATGCCCTGCGGCGGATCCAGCGGCTCCCCGTCCACGCGCACGTCCCCGTGCGCGACCAGGTCGTCGGCGTACAGCACCTCGCCACCGGCGTCGGTGATGCGCCCCTCGCGGAACATCAGCGCCACCTGCTTGCGGCTGCCGTAGCCGAGGTTGGCGATCAGCTTCACCAGTTTCATGCGCCCGCCTTCACCGCGTGGATGACCTTGAAACCCCCGGCATCGGCCAGCTTGCGCACATCGCCGAAACCCGTCGCCAGCGCCTGCTCGTAAGGCAGGTGGCGGTTGGCGACCAGGCACAGGCGGCCCCCGGGTCGCAGCGACTGCGCCGCCGCGCGGATGAAGGCCTGGCCCAGCTCGGGCTGGTCGGCGCGCCCCTGGTGGAAGGGCGGATTGGACACGATGACGTCGTAGCGGCGCGGCAGGCCGGCGGTGACGTCATGCCAGTGCAGCCCGGGCTGGACGCGGAGGCCGGCCAGGTTCCGGCGCGCCAGCGCCAACGCACGGGCTTCGGCTTCGTACAGGTCGAGCGCCGTCACGCCCTGGCAGCGGTCGATGACTTCCGCGGCCAGGTAGCCCCAGCCGGCGCCGAGGTCGGCGCCTTCACCGGCCAGGTCGGCGGGCAGGTGCGCCGCCAGCAGCGCCGAGGCCGCATCGATGCGGTCCCACGCAAACAGCCCGGGCCGGCTGACGAAGCGCCCGTCCAGGATCGGCCGCGGCGCATCGAGGTCGCGCCACTGCGCCAGCAGGGTCTCGTCGACCGCGTCGCCCAAGGGCGCGGTCCAGACGGCGCGGCAATGGTGTTTTCCCAGCACGTGCACCGGGCCGGCCAGGCCTTCGAGGTCGTCCTGCATCGACCGGGCGCCCTCCTTGTTGGCGGCGCAAGCCAGCACGACGCCCCCCTTGCCGGCCTGGTCGACCGCACGGGCCAACAGGGCCCGGGATTCTTCGCGCTGCCGCGGGGCCAGCAGCATCACCAGGCCGAAGCGGCCGGTGTTCGATTCCGAGACGGCGAACCCGTCGCGCGCCAGCGCATCCGCCCAGGGCTTGAATCCCTGCTCGCAGACCGGGCGGTGCCGGCGCACCGCGTTGAGCGCGGCCCCCGTGCGTGCGCGCAGGAACAGGCTTGCCCCGGGAGCCGGCCATTGCAGTGCGCCGGAAGCCAGGGGCAACAGCAGGGTGTCGAGCGCGGGATCGGCGATCACGGGGACGAAGGACGGCGGCAACGGGGCCGCAAGTCTAACCCGCGGGCTTCAGGCATCGGCGGCGATGCAGTCGCGGCCTGCCTGCTTCGCGGTGTACAGGGCCGCATCGACGGCACGGTAAAGACCGTCCGCATCGCCATGGCGATCGGATTCGAACCGGCCCAGGCCGATACTGGCGGTCACCAGCATCGTGCGTCCGTCCAGCACCAGCGGCGAAGCGACCAGGCTGGCGCGCAGCCGCTCGGCCGCACCGCGCGCCTCGGCTTCGCCCGCCTCCATCAGCACGCCGAACTCCTCGCCGCCCAGACGTGCCAGCAGCGAGCCCGGCGCCGGAAACACCTGCTGCATGCGATCGGCCAGCGCGCGCAGGCAGGCGTCGCCGACCGCATGGCCATGGCGGTCGTTGACGTGCTTGAAGTGATCGATGTCGAGGATGAGCAGGCTGAATCCCGCCCCTCCCTCCCTGGCCCGGGTCGCCAGCGCGTCGAGCCGTTCGCTGAAATGGCGGCGGTTGAAGACGCCGGTCAGCGGGTCGGTGCGGCTCAGGCCTTCGTAGAGGTCGCGCTGTTCGCGCAGCGCCATGTCCAGGTCGAGCCGGCGCCGGTATTCTCCATGCGTGCGCAGGAGCGCGCCGACCAGGTAGACGGCGTAGAAGGTCATCGCCACGGCCAGCGCGCGCTGGTCCACGTCCAGCCAAAGGATCACCAGGGTCGGAAGGAACAGCGCACCCGCGCCCACGACCGCGAAGGCCCGCACCGTCGTATAGACGTTCGCGAACACCGTGGCGTAGCCGATGGTCGCGATCAGCGAGACCATGCGGACCTCGGCGTTGAAGCGCGGATCGAGCAGCATCCACCCCTGCACCGCCGCCCAGGCCAATGGCGCCAGCGGCAGCACCAGGGCATAGCGGCGCAGCCAGCGCCGGTTGGCGCCGGCATCCTCGGCCGGTGGCGGCCGCATGAGCAGACGCAGCACGGCAAGCACCAGGAAGACCAGGGCCATCGCCGCCATCGGCAGCGGCGCGAACACCTGGGCGCCGGCCAGCCAGGCCACGACCGCCCAGCCGAAGAGGTAGAGGAAACCCGCCAGCTTGGAGCGCTCGTAGGTGTCGCGCACCACCTGGGCCAGCCGCCAGGCCTCGCGGCCCCCGGCCGGTGTCGCCGTCGGCGGACTCAGGCCTTCCATTCCAGCGCGCGGTGGTCGAAGCCCTGGGCAAGCCGCGGCTTGACGATCTCGAAGAACGGCGAGACGTCGAAATCCCGGGGCACGTAAAGGCTGTGGTGGCGGATGTGCAGGATTTCCCGGCGCGCGCGCTGGCCGCCGGCGGTGCCGGGGTCCACGCGTTCGATCTCGGGCAGGATCGGGTAGCGGATCGACTCGAAGGCCTGGGCCAGCAGCGTCGAACAGATCGCCTTGGTCGGCTCGCCGCTGCCCAGCGCCAGCAGCTGACGCTTCATCGAGCCGGGCACCGGGGGCGTGCGCACCAGGTAACGCGCCAGGTCGAAGATGTTCTTGAGGTCGTAGGTGATGCCCTTGCGGTCGAGCATGAAGCGCACCAGCGCGTCGATCTCCCCGGGCGACAGGCCCACCGGCCGGCAGATGCGCGCATGCAGGCCTGAAAAGGTGGACAGCGGGATCGTGCGCACGCCCTGGACCACGTCGACGTCCACGAAGATGCGCGGCTCCTCGCCGTCGGGCGGCGGCCCGAGGGTGTCGCCGATGCAAAGCGCCGCGTGCGACCAGGTCGACTGGGTCAGGTACTTGATGGCCGTGGCGAAACGGCTGCTGCCTTCGACGAGCAGCACGTCGCCCTTGCGCAGGGTCGCGGCGAGCAGCCGGGGCGGGCTGGTGGGCAGGTGGCTGCTTCGTTCGCGCGGCTTGGCCAGGAAAGCGGCCAGCCGGCGTCCGATCGATCGGAGCGGCGACATGCGCCGAAGCCTAGCGCATGGCCCCGCCCGTGGGCAGTCTTCAGCGCTCCGGACCCTGCGCCGCCAGCAGCCCGCGCAGCTCCCGCAACCTGGCCTTCACGCGGGCCGCGTGTTCCGGGCCCATGCGCCAGAGCGCCTTGTGGCCGATCGAGGTCTGCTCCAGGCGCGGGTCGGCGAAGGCCCAGCGCGGCTGGCCCGGCACCGGCACCAGGGCCAGGCTGGCCCCGGGATCCGGCGCCGCCAGCAAGTGGTCGATCACCTCCACCAGCCGATCGTTGAAGCTGCGGCCCGGCACGCCGATCTCCCGGTAGGCCTGGTCGAACAGCGGGTACAGGCGCACGTAGGCCGAGACCAGCCGGCGCGCGTCGACCGCCTCGAAGGTCGCGACGGCGGCGTCGTAGCGGGCGAAGTTGGCGGGACCAAGGAACTGCCCGCCTTCCGGGCCATCGACCGCGAGGCTCCCGGCGACGTTGCGCGCCGCATAGGCCTGGCGCGTGATGTCGCGGCGCGGCAGGTTGTCGATCGTGGTGACCAGGCGCTGCACCAGATGCTCGGGCACGAGCCAG
>CAXAYM010000084.1:0-8493 GCA_963973175.1 uncultured Arenimonas sp. | reverse complement strand
CTTCATCGGGATCGGCGGGATCAGCAGCATCACCTGCCGGTTCGGGAACAGCATGCCGTAGGCCAGCAGCAGGCCATACACGCCGCCGGAGGCACCGACCGTGGGATACACGCCCTGGCCGGTGATGCCGCTGGTGACCACGATCAGCTGGATCAGGCCGGCGCCGGCGACGCAGACGATGACGTAGGACAGGAAACGCCGCGAGCCCCAGGTCTGCTCCAGCGAACCGCCGAACATGTAGATCGCCAGCGCGTTGAAGAACAGGTGTCCGAACCCGCCGTGCAGCAGTCCGTAACTCAGGATCTGCCAGGGCAGGAAACCCACCGACACCGGCAGGCCGTCGGGGCCGGTGCCGATGGGGTATTCGCCCAGCGGCCAGAGGGCGAAATAGAGGATCGCGGCTTCCGGCGCCAGCATCTGCGCCAGGAAGGCGACGGCGAGCGCAATCAGCAGGGCCTTGGTGACCGGCGGCAGGTACATGCGGATTTCCCGGGAAAAGACCCGGACATCATAACGGCAGGCGGCGTGAAGCCGCCGGCCTCAGTCCGGCGGCGACCAGAGGATCTGGTCGAGGCTGGGCGCCGCGCGCTGCCCGCGCACCCGGCCGGCTTCCACCCGCACCCCCTCGGCGCGCAGGCGCTGCACCTGTTCGTCGAACTCCGGCGAACCGGGCGGGAAGGCGATGCGGCCGTCCGAACGCAGCACGCGATGCCAGGGCAGGCCAGGCTCGTCACCGGCGGAAAGGATGCGCGCCACCAGGCGGGCCCGGCCCGGCAGGCCGGCCCGGCGGGCGATTTCGCCATACCCGGCGACCTGCCCCGGCGGAACCGCGCGCACGGCCGCTAGCACCTGGCGACGCTGCTCCCGGACCCGGCTTTCCTTGGGCTTTGCTGGCATGGGCGCTAGGATAGCCCTCCCCCAAGCCAGCAGTACGCAACCATGCAGAACTTCGAACAGATCCGCGGCCACCTCCAGGGCAAGTACAAGCTGACCGCCAGCGAGCCCTACCTGGCCTGCGTGCAGCTGTCGCTGGACAAGGGCAAGCGCCACCAGAGCATCTTCCTGTCGGAAATGATGGACGAGACCGAGCGCACCTACCTGCGCGTGAGCACCGTCATCGCGCCGATGACCGGCATCGACGCCAAGCGCATGCTGGCCTTCAACTGGCAGAGCCCGGTGGGTTTCCTGGCCGTTGGTGAACTCGACGGCATGCCCTACCTGCAGCTGTGCGAGAACCGCCCCTACGACACCCTGACCGCGGCCGAGATCGACCGCCTGGTGCTGGAAATCGGCGGCCTCGGTGACCAGATGGAGCGCATGCTCTCGGCCGGCGGCGACCTGCTCTAGTTCCCCGCCGCCTCAGGTCCAGCCCAGCCACTGGGCCGTCTTGTACAGCGCATAGGCCAGTCCGCCCGCGGCCGGGATGGTCAGCACCCAGGCCCAGAGGATCTTCTGGATCACGCTCCAGCGCAGCGAGCGCGGATTCTTGGCCACGCCCACGCCCATGATGGCCGTCGAGATGCTGTGCGTCGTCGAGACCGGCATGCCGTAGTGGGCGGCCAGCGACAGGATGGTGGCCGAGCTGGTTTCCGCGGCGAAGCCGTGGATGGGATGCAGCTTGACCATCTTGTGGCCAAGGGTCTTGATGATCCGCCACCCGCCGGCGGCCGTGCCGGCCGCCATCACGATCGCGCAGGTCACGATGATCCAGGTGTCGATGGCGCCACCGTCGCCCCCCGGGTGCAGGAAAGCCAGCATCGGCGGCAGGTCGTCGAGCGTGCCCGAGGCTTCGGCGCCGATCAGCGCCAGCGCGATGATGCCCATGGTCTTTTGCGCGTCATTGGTGCCGTGGGCATAGCCCATGTAGGCCGCCGAGACGATCTGCGCCTTGCCGAAGACCGCATTGACCCAGCGCGGTCGGGAAATCCGGGCGAGCCAGCCGCCGGCCCCGTTCATCGCGCTGATCACGGCCATCAGCGCGCCCATCATCACCAGGCCCAGGGTGAAGCCCGCCAGCGGCGAGCTGACCATGGGCACGATCACCTTCCAGAAGATGCCCTCGTTGCGGGTCCAGTGTTCCGCCTCGCGGGCCCAGATCAGCACGTCGAAGTCGTTGCCGGCCGCCGCGAGCGCGGCGCCCACCAGCCCCCCGATCAGCGCATGGCTGGACGAGGAAGGCAGGCCGAACCACCAGGTGATCAGGTTCCAGATGATGCCGCCGGTGAGCGCGCAGATGATCAGCTGCGAGCTGACGAGCACCACCTCGGCGTCGATCAGGCCGGAGGAAATCGTCTTCGCGACCGCGGTGCCCATCAACGCACCGACCAGGTTCATCACCGCGGCCAGCGACACCGCCTGGACGGGCGTGAGCACCTTGGTCGCCACCACGGTGGCGATGGAATTGGCGGTGTCGTGGAAGCCGTTGATGTACTCGAAGACGAGCGCGACGAGCACCACCACCAGCACCAGGACCAGGGCGGCGGTCATGGATCAGGCGTTCTTGAGCACGATGTGGTAGATGACGTTGCCCGCGTCGCGGCAGCGGTCGATGGCCTTCTCGAGGATCTCGTAGAGGTCCTTGAGGATGAGGTAGCGCATTGGGTCGGTTTCATTGGTGTAGGTGTCCCGGTACATCTCCAGGATCAGCCGGTCGGCCTCGGACTCGATCGCCTGCAGCTTGTCGTTGAGCGCCTTCGTCGTTTCCAGGGACATGCCCTTGCGCAGCTGCCCGACCATCTGCTCGAGCACCGTGCAGGCGCGTTCGAGCATCGCCGCGCGCGGGATGAAGTCGACGTCGCCGACCCGCTCCGAAGCCAGCGCGTACCGCTCGGCGAACTTCTCGACGACCTTGGGAATCTTGTACAGGGCGTTCGAAAGCTCCTCGATGTCCTCGCGCTCAAGGGCGGTCACGAAGGTGTTCACCAGTTCCTGGCTGATCTGCGCCTGGAGGTCCTTCTCTAGCTGCCGGGCCTCCTTGAAGCGCTCCAGCGACCGTTCCGCCGGCGGCGTCGAAAGCAGCTCGCCCAGGGCCCGGGCGCTTTCGCGGGCGGCGCCCGCGCTGGCCTCGAGCAGGCCGTAGAACTTGTCGCCCTTGCCGAAGATGGTCTGGAGGGAAAACATCGGGGGTTCCTTGCCTGGCCGGGACCGCCCCGACGCTGCCGTGGCGCGCATGTTACCGCCATGTGACGGCCGGCCCCAGCGTCCCGCACCCCGATGGCGCGGGGTGCCTGTGGCATAGTGCCGGCCATATCCGTCCCAAACCCCTGCAGGAGCCCCGCGCCGGCCCAGTCCGGCAGCCCATGACCTTCGAACTCGCCCTCGTCCTGTTCCTGATCCTTTGCAACGGCTTCTTCGCCCTGTCGGAGATGTCGGTCGTCACTTCCCGCAAGCCGCGGCTGAAGCAGCAGGCCGAAGAGAGCCTGCGGGCCAAGGCGGCCCTGGAGCTGGCCGAACACCCGGAACGTTTCCTGTCCACCGTGCAGGTGGGCATCACCTCCATCGGCATCCTCACCGGCATGTTCGGCGGCGCCAGCATCGGCCTGCGCATCGCCGAGGCCCTGGCCCCGCTCGGCCTCGACCCCGACCTGGCGGACGACATCGGCAAGGGCATCGCGGTCGTGCTGATCACCTACTTCAGCATCATCGTCGGCGAGCTGGTGCCCAAGCGCATCGCGCTGCTGGCCCCGGAGCGCATCGCCGGCGTCGTGGCGATGCCGATGAAATGGATATCGCTGGTCGCCACGCCCTTCGTCTGGCTGCTCTCGCACAGCACGCGGCTGCTGATGAAGCTGCTGCGGCTGGACCGCGGCCAGGCCGACCAGGTGACGGAAGAGGAGATCCGCATGCTGGTGGCGGAAAGCCACGAGCAGGGCGTGATCGACGTCGGCGAACGCAACATGATCAACCGCGTGCTGCGCCTGGGCGACCGCAGCAGCGCCGGGCTGATGACGCCGCGCACGCGCATCGTCTGGCTCGATGCATCCGCCACTTTCGAGGAAAACCTCGAGGTCATGCGCGAAACGCCGTTCGCCCGCTACCCGGTCTACCGTGGCAGCGACACCGAGGTGCTCGGCATCCTGGAAACCAAGTCGCTGACCGCGATGATCGGGCGGGTCGGCAGCAATGCCGAGCTGTTCCGCGAGCTGCGCCCCGCCCTGTTCGTGTCCGAATCGACCCAGGCGATGAAGCTGCTGGAGATCTTCCGCGAGGAACAGCAGACCCTGGCCCTGGTCGTGGACGAATACGGCGACGTGCAGGGCATGGTGTCGGCCAACGACCTGCTTGCCGCCGTGCTCGGCCGCGTCCAGGACACCGAGTCGACCCCCGAGGAGGCCCTGGTGGTGACCCGCGACGACGGCTCCTACCTGGTGGACGGCCGGCTCTCGACCGAGGAACTGCGCGAGCTGCTGTCCCTGAGCCGCCTGCCCGACGAGGACGACGGTGATTACCACACGGCGGCCGGCATGGTCATCGCCAACTTCGGCCGCATCCCGCATTCGGGCGAACACTTCGACTGGGCCGGCTGGCGCTTCGAGGTGGTCGACCTGGACGGCGCGCGCATCGACAAGCTGTTGGTGGCCCGCCTGCCCGAACCCGACCGCGAGGACGGGATTTAGCACGGATAAAGGCGTCCCGCCCCAGACTCCGCTGCCATGACCCCCGCCGAAATCAGCACGCGCGCCCTGCTCGACGCCCTCGCCGAAGGGCAGTGCGGGGCGTCGCCGATGACCCTGGGCGGGGTACTGGACGAATTCCGGGCCCGCGCCTTCGGCATCTACCTGCTGATCGTGATCCTGCCGGCCTTCATCCCGCTGCCGGCCGGTGCCGGGGCGGTGAGCGGCCCGCTGGTGTCACTGGCCGGCGTGCAGCTGATGGTGCTGATGGCGCATCCCTGGGTGCCACGTTTCCTTTCCCGGCGTCCGCTTTCGGCCGAGAAGCTGGCGAAGTTCCGCGACCGCAGCTCGGGCCTGCTGCGGCGCCTCGAGCGGATCAGCCGGCCGCGCAGCGAATGGGCCATCGACCATGTCGCCGCGCGCATGTTCTCCGGCCTGCTGCTGGTGGTCCTGGGCACCCTGCTGGCGCTGCCCATCCCCGCCACCAACTATCCCTTCGGCGTGATCCTGCTGATATTCGCCATCGCGCTGATCGAGCGCGACGGGCGGCTGCTGATGATCGCCTGGCTGCTGGGCCTGGCCGAAATCGTCGTGCTGGCGATTTTTTCCCGCCAGCTCACCGAATGGGCGGGCGACGGCCTGGCCTGGCTGCAGGGCCTATTCGCCTGAGGCGTCGCGGAAGGTCCGCCGCATCTCGTTGGCCGGCATCGGCCGGCCCAGCCAGAAGCCCTGGCCCTGGTCGCAGCCACGTTCGCGCAGCACCGCGTACTGGCCTTCGGTCTCGATGCCTTCGGCCACCACGGTGATGCCCAGCGAATGCGCCATCGCAATGATGGCGGAGGTGAGCGCCAGGTCGTCCGGGTCACGCAGCACGTCGGCGACGAAGCTGCGGTCGATCTTGACGCCGTCCACCGGCACCCGGCGCAGGTGGCTCAGCCCCGAGAAGCCGGTGCCGAAATCGTCCAGCCAGACCTTCACGCCGGTCGCGCGCAGGCGCGACAGCAGGGCGCTGGCCTGGGCCTCGTCGCCCAGCACCGCGGTTTCGGTCAGCTCCAGGTGCAGCTGCTGCGGCTGCACGCCGGTGGACTGCAGGGCACTGGCCACCACGTCCGGCAGGTCGCCGGTGCGAAGCTGGCGCGGCGAGATGTTCACCGACACGAAGGGCGGCTCCAGGCCCGGCTGCTGCCAGGTGGCGGCGTCCTGGCAGGCCTGGACCAGCACGTGCCGGCCCAGGGCCTCGATCAGCCCGCTCTGCTCGGCGACCTCGATGAATACCGACGGCGGCACCACGCCCAGGCGCGGGTGCTCCCAGCGGCACAAGGCCTCGGCGCCCATCGGGCGGCCGTCGGCCAGGCGATAGATCGGCTGGTAGTGCAGGCTCAGTTCGCCGCGCTCCCAGGCGCCGCGCAGCTCCTCTTCCAGCTGCACCCGGCGCTCGACCGCCTGGTCCATCGCCTTGGAATAGAACCGGTAGCAGCCCTTGCCCGCGACCTTGGCCTGGTACATGGCGATGTCGGCGTTCTTGAGCAGCTGGCCGGCGCTGGATGCGTCGAAGGGGAACAGGGTGATGCCGACCGACGCGCCCAGGAACACCTGCCGTCCCTGCAGCACCAGCGGCCGCTGCACTTCCTCGATCAGCTCCTCGGCCAGGCGACCCGAGCTGGCGCGGATGTCCTCGGCCAGGAACAGCACGATGAATTCGTCGCCACCGAAGCGGGCGATCTCCGCACCCTGCCCGCCCAGGCGCTCGACCGTCATGCGGATGCGCACCGAGAGCTGGCCCAGCACTTCGTCGCCCGCCTCGTGGCCCAGGGTGTCGTTGACCCGCTTGAAATCGTCCAGGTCCACGAACAGCAGCGCGAGTTCGCCGCTGCTGGCCTGCAGGGTCAGCAGACGGTCGTCCAGGGCCTCGCGGAAGGCCAGGCGGTTGGAGAGCCCGGTGAGCGAGTCGGTGTAGGCCATGCGCCGGATGTCGCGGTCATGCCGCGCCACGGCCTCGGCCATGCGCCCGAACCCGCGCACCAGGTCGCCCAGTTCGTCCTGGCGCTCCGAGCGCAGTTCGATGTCGCCGTAGCGGCCCTTCTCCATGCGCCCGGCGGCATCGGCGAGCTCGGCGATCGGCTGCACGATGCGTCGCTGCAGCAGCCACATCGCCAGGCCCGCGATGGCGAATTGCGCAGCCAGCAGGGCGAGGATCCAGGCCAGGTGTTCCTTGTTGGCCTGGCCCAGGCTCTTCTCCAGCGGGCCGAGCACCTCGACCTCGCGGCGACTGGCGTTGTCGCGGGAAAGCCCCACGCGCACGCCGCCGATGCGCTCGCCACCGATGCGGATCGGGCTGGCGACGTCGAGCAGCTTGTCGTTCCACTGCCCGTGGGGTCCCTCGGCCTGCAGCGCCTCGAAGGCCATCGGGTCGGACATGGGCTGGCCGAAGGCCGGGATATCACCCGAGCCGTCGTGCAGCACCTGGCCCTCGGCGTCGTGGATGATCACGTAGACCACGTCCGGCTGGCGCAGCGTTGCCCGCGCCAGTTCGCCGAGCTTGGCCAGGTCCAGGTAATACATCGGGTTGGTGGCCGCGTCGGCCAGTTGGCTCGACAGGGTGTGGCCCCGCATCAGCAGGCCTTCCCGGGCCAGTTCGCGCACGGCGTCGGCGCTGAGCTCGCGGGCGTCGGCATTGCTGCGCTGGGTGTGCAGCCACAGCGCGCCGAACAGCGCGGCGACCACCAGCATGACGGCCGCCAGCAGCCACATCAGCTCACCGCGCAGGCCGAGCCGGAAGGGCAGCCTCATTCCAGCGCCTCGCGCACGTCGCGGGCGCCGCGACGCAGTTCATCGAGCGATCGCCGGGTTTCCGCATCGGCTTCGTAGAAACCCGTCGTGCGGAAGAACTGGCGCAGCGCGTCGCGCGCCTGCGGGTCCTCGGCGGCCCCCAGCAGCACTTCCTTCAGGCGGGCCGCGACCCGGGGCTCCATGTCCTCGCTGACCAGCTCCATCGCCCGCGGCACCGGGCCGGTGGTGTGGATGATCACCAGGTCGCGCCGGAAGGCTTCGGACACCCGCTGCAGCGAGGCCCAGTCCTGGTCGCTGAAACCGCCGGCATCAACCAGGCGCTTGTGCACCCAGGCGCCGAGGTTGGCGTCGGTGTTCGCGAAGACGTAGCCGACGGAACCGGCATCGGCCTCCTCAAGCGGCGACACCATCAGCGCCATCGGCAGGTCGCGCTCGAGCAGCGCCATGGCCGGCACCAGGTAGGCGCTGGTGGACGAGGGCGACTGGAAGGCGATGGTGTGGCCGCGCAGCTGCGAGAGGTCGGTGATGCCGCTGTCGCGATGGGTGAAGATGACGCTGCGGTATTCGCGCGAGCCGCTGCGCTCGGTCAGCAGCAGGGGCCGCGCACCGGCGCGGTCGGCCAGCAGCAGGCCGGTGCCGGGGGTTTCGGTGACCCAGTCGACCTTGCCCCGGCGCAGGTAGCTCATCATCTGCTGCGGATCCCGCGCCATCAGCACGCGGCCCTCGGTGATGCCGACGTCCTTCATGCGCGGCACGACGTAGTCGAGCAGCGGCTTGAGCTGTTCGTAGTGGCGGCGCGGATCGTCGCTGATCCGGCCGAGCACGAGCACGCCGTCGCTGGCCTGCGCCAGGCCGGAAACGGCCAGCAACACCAGCAGGGCAAAGCGCACCACACCACCGGGAACAGCTCTGGGGGAATGGGGCGTCACTGGGCTCTCTTCGGACTCGGGTAGGGACCCGCCTACTCTATTCGCCCGGCCACGGCGGCGCTAGGCTTGCCCGCCCCGGGCCAGGCGGGCCATGCGCTGGGCTTCGGACAGGATGCCGCGCAGGATCTTCACCTCGCGGGGGTCCAGGCCGGCGCGAAGGT
>CAXAYM010000083.1:0-8499 GCA_963973175.1 uncultured Arenimonas sp. | reverse complement strand
ATCACGCGACTCCAGGCCCTCGCCCAGGCGCAGGCCCACGGCCGGCGGCGGTGCCAGCAGACCCGACAGCCTGGCTGGACCGGTCGGGCAGGCTTCGCGCGGCAGGGTCCGGTCGCCGGGTAATGGCAGCCAGCCCAGGTCCACCAGCAGCGCCGTGCCGTCGTGCGGCTGGAAAGCGCAATAGAGCCGCACGCCCACGCGCGGGCCGCGGCGCTGGTTGTCCAGCCACAGCGGCGGGGTGTCGAGGAAACGGCCGGCACCGGCGCTGCGGTTCACGCCCTGCGCGTTGCCGGCGGCCGAAAGCGGCCAGGGCGCTTCGGCGCGCGCCGCCTCGGCCGACTCGAGCATCGCCTGCTTTTCCAGCCCGCGTCCCCACTGCCAGTTGCCCAGCGCTGAAAACCCCAGCACCAGGCACAGGCCGAAGATCACGAGCAGGATGCGGCGTTTCACCACCGGCCAGCCCGGGAGGCGGATAATGCACGACAGATCCCGCCACCGGCCCTTTTCATGAGCAGTGAACTAAAGACCCTGGTCGTCATCGCCTTCTTCATTTTCATCCTGTGGAACCTGGGCGCCGGCCTGTACTACATGATGGTGGACAAGGGGCGCAGCAAGCGCACCGTGAACTCGCTGAGCTGGCGCATCGGGCTGTCGATCGGCCTGATCGTGCTGGTGATCATCGGCATCGCCACCGGACTGATCGAGCCCCACGGCCTCGGCCGCGCCGGGCCGTAAAACACAAGGCCGGCGCAAGGCCGGCCGGTGGCATTCCTGTAGGAGCGCCTTCAGGCGCGAAGCTCTTGGAAAGATTCGCGCCCGAAGGCGCTCCCACGGTGTTCGTCAGAGCACGTAGACGAACATGAACAGGCCAAGCCAGACCACGTCCACGAAGTGCCAGTACCAGGCCACGGCTTCGAAACCGAAGTGGTGGTCGGGGCTGAAATGGCCCTTCAGGCAGCGCAGCCAGATGATCGCCAGCATGATCGTGCCCAGCATCACGTGCATGCCGTGGAAGCCGGTGAGCATGAAGAAGGTCGAGCCGTAGATGCCCGAACCCAGCGTCAGGCCGAGCTCGGCGTAGGCGTGGTAGTACTCGTAACCCTGCACCACCATGAAGATCGCGCCCAGCGCGATGGTGGCGCCCAGCCAGAACAGCAGCGAGCCGCGCTTGTTGGCCTTGAGCGCATGGTGGGCGATGGTGATCGTCACGCCCGAGCTGAGCAGCAGCAGGGTGTTGACCAGCGGCAGGCCCCAGGCCGAGATCGTCTGGAAGGAGCCACCGATCGCGGCGGGGCCATTGCTCGGCCAGCCGGCGGTGAAGCCGTCCCAGAGGAACTGGTTGGTCAGCGCGCCATCACCCACGCCCGACAGCCACGGCAGCGCGAACTGGCGGGTGTAGAACAGCGCACCGAAGAAGGCCGCGAAGAACATGATCTCCGAGAAGATGAACCACATCATGCCCATGCGGAACGAGGCATCGACCTTGTCGTTGTACTTGCCCGACACGGATTCGGCGATGACGTTGCCAAACCAGCCGAACAGCACGGCCAGCGTCGCCACCAGGCCGATGAAGAACACCGGCTCGCCCCAGCCATGGCCGTTGAACCAGTTCGCCACGCCCACCATGGTGGTGAACAGGGTGATCGAGCCGACGAAGGGCCAGGGGCTGTGGTGCGGGACGTAATAGATGTTCGGGTCGTCGTGGGTGTGTGCCATGGGGTTCCCCGGTACTCCTGGTGGGCCTTGGGTCACGGCGCCGTACGGGCGGCGGCGGGGGCGTGGGCGCCCTCGCCGACCCGGGCCGTGGCCGCGTCGTTGCTGAAGAAAGTGTAGGAAAGGGTGAGCGTCTGCACGTTGTCCGGCAGCGCTGGGTCAACGATGAAACGCACCGGCATCAGGCGCTCTTCGCCCGCGGCCAGGAGCTGTTCGGTGAAGCAGAAGCACTCGGTCTTGTTGAAGTAGGTGGAGGCCGTGGACGGCGCCACCGACGGCGCGGCATTGCCGACGATGGCATGGTCGGCGATGTTGCGCGCGATGTAGTTCATTTCGTACATCTTGCCCGGGTGCACCTGCATCGTGAGCTGGGTGGGCTTGAACTCCCAGGGCAGCTTCGAATTCACGGTGGCGTCGAACTCGATCGTGATCGTGCGCGACTCATCCACCTGCAGCCCGGCCACCTGCGCCTCGCCGGCGGGACCCTGCTCGAGCTTGATGCCGAAGACCTTCTCGCAGGCGATGCGGTACAGCGGCACCAGCGAGAACGCGAACACGAACGAAGCCGCCGAGACCAGGGCGATGGTGCGGAAAGTCTTGAGCGCGCTCGGCTTCATGGCAGCACCGCCGTGAGCAGGAAAGCCACGAAAATGCCGCCGGCCACCAGCGCAAGCACCAGCGCCGTGCGGCGGGCGTTGCGGCGGCGGGTGGCGTCGGTTTTCTGTGGGCTGGGTGTGTTCATGCCGGGCTGGCGGCGCCCCGGGCGGGGCGCCTGCACTCCTTAGTGGGTGATGTCGCCGTGGGCCAGGTCACCGTCCTTGATGACCGGCGGCAGCGTGAAGGTGTGGTGCGGGGCCGGCGACGGCACGGTCCACTCCAGGCCCTTCGCGCCTTCCCAGGACCGCGCCTCGGCCTTGACGCCGCCGCGGGCGGCCGACCAGACGATGTAGGCGAACAGCAGCTGGCTCAGGCCGAAACCAAACCCGCCGATCGACGACCACATGTTGAAGTCGGCGAAGGCCATGTTGTAGTCCGGCACGCGGCGCTGCATGCCCGCCAGGCCCAGGAAGTGCTGCGGGAAGAACAGCAGGTTCACGAAGATCGTGGACAGCCAGAAATGCAGCTTGCCCAGCTTTTCGTTGTACATGTGGCCGGTCCACTTCGGCAGCCAGTAGTACACGCCGGCCATGATGCCGAACACGGCGCCGGTGACCAGCACGTAGTGGAAATGCGCCACCACGAAGTAGGTGTCGTGGTACTGGAAGTCGGCCGGGACGATGGCCAGCATCAGGCCCGAGAAACCGCCGATGGTGAACATGATCACGAAGCCGAGCGCGAACAGCATCGGGGTTTCGAAGGTCATCGAGCCGCGCCACATGGTGGTGACCCAGTTGAAGACCTTCACGCCGGTGGGGATGGCGATCAGCATGGTGGCGTACATGAAGTACAGCTCGCCGCCCAGCGGCATGCCCACGGTGAACATGTGGTGGGCCCAGACGATGAACGACAGGAAGGCGATGGACGCGGTGGCGTACACCATGGCCTGGTAACCGAACAGCGGCTTGCGGGCGAAGGTCGGGATGATCTCCGACACGATGCCGAAGGCCGGCAGGATCATGATGTAGACCTCGGGGTGACCGAAGAACCAGAAGATGTGCTGGAACATCACCGGGTCACCGCCGCCGGCGGCGTTGAAGAAGCTGGTGTCGAAGAACTTGTCGGTCAGCAGCATCGTGACCGCGCCGGCCAGCACCGGCATCACCGCGATCAGCAGGAAGGCGGTGATCAGCCAGGTCCAGCAGAAGATCGGCATCTTCAGCAGGTCGACGCCCGGGGCGCGCATGTTGAGGATGGTGGCGATGACGTTGATCGCGCCCATGATCGAGCTGATGCCCATCAGGTGGATCGCGAAGATGGTGAAGGCGGTGCTGTTGCCACCCTGCAGCGACAGCGGCGGGTAGAGCGTCCAGCCACCGGCCGGGCCGCCGCCACCGACGCCGAACACGATCTGCAGGATCAGCGGCATCAGCAGCAGGGTGAAGGCGAAGGGCAGGATCCAGAACGACCAGTTGTTCATGCGCGGCAGCGCCATGTCGGGCGCGCCGATCTGCAGCGGGATCATCCAGTTGGCCAGGCCGACGAAGGCCGGCATCACCGCACCGAAGATCATCACCAGCGCATGCATGGTGGTCATCTGGTTGAAGAACTCCGGCTCGACCAGCTGCAGGCCGGGCTGGAAGAGTTCGGCGCGGATCACCAGGGCCATCGAGCCGCCGATGAAGAACATCACCAGCGCGAACACCAGGTACAGGGTACCGATGTCCTTGTGGTTGGTGGAGTAGAGCCAGCGCTGGACGAAGCCCTGCTTGTGCTCGCCGTGGTGGTCGGCGGCGTGGGCGTCAGTGTGTGCCATGGTCTTGTGCCTCTCTCAGGTTCTGCTCAGCCTTCGCCGCCCGCTTGCGCGGGGACGGTGGCGACGATGCGGGCGGCTTCGGCGAGGTCGCCGGCCTTCTGGGCCGCCAGCCAGGCCTCGTACTCGGCGCGCGGCACGGCCTTGACGACGATCGGCATGAAGCCGTGGTCCTTGCCGCACAGCTCGGCGCAGACGCCGCGGTAGGTGCCCGGCTGCTTGATCTCGGTCCAGGCCTCGTTGATCAGGCCGGGGATGGCGTCCTGCTTCCAGCCCAGCGCCGGCACCCACCAGGCGTGGATGACGTCGTCGGCAGTGACCACGAAGCGGATCTTGGTGTCGGTCGGCAGCACCAGCGGGCGGTCGACGTCGCGCAGGTAGTGCGGCACCACGCCGGCGTCCGGACGTTCGCCGGACTGGCGGATGCGGTCGGATTCGCGGTCGAGGCGGGAGATGAAGTTCACGTCCTCGCCGACGATCTCGTAGCGCCACATCCACTGGTAGCCGGTGATCTTCACCGTCATCTCGTGGCCCCTGGCGTCGTACTGCTGGATCACCATCGTGGTGGCCGGCACGGCCATCACCACCAGGATGACGATCGGGATGACGGTCCAGATGATCTCGAGCTTGGTCGAGTGGGTGAAGTCCACGTCCGGCTTGGCGCCCTTGGACTTGCGGAACTTCAGCATCGCGTAGGCCATCGCGCCGAAGACCACGACGCCGATGGCGACGCAGATCCAGAGCATCAGCATGTGCATGAAGTAGGCGTTCTCCGCGGTGCGGGTAACGCCCTCGGGCATGTTGAGCTGCCAACGCACCGGCTCGCTGTCGGCCCAGGCCGAGACACTGGCCAGCGCGGCCATCAGGCCGGTGGCGACCCTGGCGACGATGGCGCTTGCTTTCTTCGCTTTCATCCGAACATACCCCAACGTGTGGTCTTGGCTCCGCCCGGCTCCCGGACGCCGCCAGCCGCCATGGGGCGGCCAACGCGGGGAACGCAGGGCAGGAGAACTGGCGGATTTTAGCGACCCGCGCGACGGGGGGGCAAGCTGAACCGGCGCCCCGTCGTCCGGAAAGGTGAACGCCGACGCCTTTCGGCGCCCCCGGCGGCGGCCTTAGAATCCGCGTTCACGCGCTGCCAGCGCCGACCACCACGGACCTTTGTGACCCCGATCCTGAGCCCTGAACTGCCCGGCGCGCCGTCGGACCTGCGTGCCCGGATCACCGCGGCCTTCCACCGCGACGAGGCCGAGCACCTGTCCGGCCTGCTGGAAATGGCCCGTCTGCCCGCCAGCGAGCAGGCCGCCGTGCAGGCCGCCGCGGTGGGCCTGGTGGAGCGCACGCGGGTGCGCGGCGCTGACCCGGGCATGGTCGAGGCCTTCATGCGCCAGTACGACCTGTCCAGCGAGGAAGGCGTGCTGTTGATGTGCGTGGCCGAGGCCCTGCTGCGGGTGCCCGACCGGGCCACCGCCGACAAGCTGATCCGCGACAAGCTCGGCGACGCCGACTGGGACCGGCACATGGGCCGCTCCAGCTCGGTGCTGGTGAACGCCTCCACCTGGGGCCTGATGCTGACCGGCCGCATGGTCAACCTGGCCGAAGAAACCCGCCGCAACGCCATCGGCGCCTTCCGTCGGCTGGTGGGCCGGGCCGGCGAGCCGGCGATCCGCCTGGCCGTGCGCCAGGCCATGCGCATCATGGGCCACCAGTTCGTGATGGGCCGGACGATCACCGAGGCGCTGGAGCGCAGCCGCAAGGGCGAGGCGGCCAACTACCTGTATTCATTCGACATGCTGGGCGAAGCGGCCTTCACCCAGGCCGACGCGGACCGTTACCTGAAGGCCTACCGCGACGCCATCGAGGCGATCGGCGCCGGCGGGCCGTTCAAGGATGTGTTCCAGGCGCCGTCGATCTCGGTGAAGCTGTCCGCCCTGCACCCGCGCTACGAACTGGCCCAGCGCGCCCGCGTGCAGGCCGAACTGACCCCGCGGGTGCTGGAACTGGCCCGGCTGGCCAAGGCCCGGGGCATCGGCTTCACGATCGACGCCGAGGAGTCGGAGCGGCTGGAGCTGAGCCTGGACGTGATCGCCGGCGCCTACGAGGACGCCTCGCTCGCGGGCTGGGAAGGCTATGGCCTGGCCGTGCAGGCCTACCAGAAGCGTGCGCCCTACGTGATCGACTACATCGTCGACCTGGCGCGCCGCCACGGCCGCCGCATCCCGATGCGCTTGGTCAAGGGCGCGTACTGGGACAGCGAGGTCAAGAAGGCCCAGGCCGACGGCTATCCCGGCTTCCCGGTGTTCACGCGCAAGGTGAACACCGACGTCAGCTACCTGGCGTGTGCGCGGCAGATGCTGGCGGCGACGGATGCGATCTATCCGATGTTCGCCACGCACAACGCCCACACCATCGCCGCGATCCACCATTTCGCCAGGGACACGTCGGCGAAGTTCGAGTACCAGAAGCTGCACGGCATGGGCGACGACCTGTATGCGGAGGTCGTGCCGGCCGACAAGCTGGGCGTGCCCTGCCGTGTCTACGCGCCGGTGGGGTCGCACGAGGACCTGCTGCCCTACCTGGTGCGGCGCCTGCTCGAGAACGGCGCCAACTCCAGCTTCGTCAACCGCATCACCGACGAATCGCTGCCGGCCGCCGACCTGGTCGCCGACCCGGTGGCCACGGCCTCGGCCTTCGAATCCAAGCCCCATCCCCGCATTCCCATGCCGCGCACGCTGTTCCGGGCCGCCGGCGAAGACAGGACCAACTCCATGGGCGCCAACCTCGCCAACGACGACACCCTCGCCACCCTCGCGCGCGACATGAATGCCGCGCTCGCCCCGGTTTCGGCGACGCCGCTGGTGCCGGGCGCCACGCTTTCCGGTGACAAGGTCAAGGTGACCAACCCCGCCGACCGCCGCGAGCAGGTCGGCGAGTACGTCAATGCCGATGCCGCCACCGTCGAGCTGGCGATCGCCAACGCGGTGGCCGCTCAGCCGGCCTGGGACAAGATGCCGGCGGCCAGCCGCGCGCGCATCCTTGAACACGCGGCCGACCTGCTGGAGCAGCGCATGGGCGCCTTCATGGCGATCTGCGTGAAGGAAGCCGGCAAATCGATTTCCTCGTCGGTGGGCGAAGTGCGCGAGGCGGTGGATTTCCTGCGCTATTACGCGATGCAGTCGCGCAAGCTGTTCGGCGCGCCCGAGAAGCTGCCCGGCCCCACCGGCGAGTCGAACGAACTGTGGCTGCACGGCAAGGGCGTGTTCGCCTGCATCAGCCCCTGGAACTTCCCGCTGGCGATCTACCTGGGCCAGGTGGCCGCGGCGCTGGCGGCGGGCAATACCGTGGTCGCCAAGCCGGCCGAGCAGACGACGCTGACGGCCTACCTGGCCACCCAGCTGCTGCACGAGGCCGGGGTGCCCAAGGACGTGCTGCAGCTGGTGCCGGGCGACGGCGCCGTGGTCGGCGCGGCGCTGACCAAGGACCCGCGCATCGCCGGCGTGTGTTTCACCGGCTCGACCGAGACCGCCTGGGCGATCAACCGGGCCCTGGCGGCGCGCAAGGCGCCGATTGCCGCGCTGATCGCCGAAACCGGCGGCCAGAACGCGCTGATCGCCGATTCTTCCGCCCTGCCCGAGCAGCTGGTGAAGGACGCGATGGTGTCGGCCTTCGATTCGGCCGGCCAGCGCTGCTCGGCCGCGCGCGTGCTGTACGTGCAGGCCGACATCGCCGACAAGGTGATCACGATGCTTTCGGGGGCGATGGACGAGCTGCGCGTCGGCAACCCGGCGCTGCTGAGCACCGACGTCGGCCCGGTGATCGACGAGGACGCCCGCAAGGTGCTCGAGGCCCACGCCGAGCGCATGGACCGCGAAGCGACGCTGATCAACCAGGTGAAGCTTCCGGAAGAAACGGCGAATGGCTGCTTCTTCGCGCCGCGCGCCTATGAGCTCAAGAGCCTGTCCCAGCTCGAGCGGGAAGTCTTCGGCCCGGTGCTGCACGTGCTGCGCTACGAGGCCAGCGAGCTCGACCAGGTGATGGCCGACATCAATGCCACCGGCTATGGCCTGACCCTGGGCATCCATTCGCGCATCGATGCGACGGTGGAGAAGATCGCCAGCACCGTGCGCGTGGGCAACTGCTACGTCAACCGCAACCAGGTTGGCGCCGTGGTCGGCGTGCAGCCCTTCGGCGGCGAGGGCCTGTCCGGCACCGGCCCCAAGGCCGGCGGCCCGCACTACCTGCTGCGTTTCGCCACCGAACGGGTGTTGACGGTGAATACGACGGCGGCGGGCGGCAACGCCTCGCTGCTCACCCTCGACGACTGACACCTTTCTGTAGGAGCGCCTTCAGGCGCGAATCTCTTCTTTGCCAAAGGC
>CAXAYM010000082.1:0-8513 GCA_963973175.1 uncultured Arenimonas sp. | reverse complement strand
CCGGCCGCGCCGTCGGCGTCCGTCTTTGAAGGCGCAGTGGACGGGACCTGGCCCGGCTCAAGCGCCATGAAACGCTCGCGGGCCTGGCGGCCACCGGCGTCGGCCGCGAGTTGGCCCAGCTGGTCGAGACGGGTCAGGCGCGTGCGGTATTCGAACGCGCGCTTGCTCGCCGCCAGCGCTTCATCACTGCGCCCCAGCGCCGACCAGGCCTTTTCCTGCTCGAGCGAGAGGTCCTGCAGCAATCGGTCGAGCTGGAGCTCCTCGCCCACGGCCTGGGCAGCGGCCAGCGGTTCCAGGGCCTCTGCCGGCCGGCCCATGGCCACCAGGGTCTGCCCCAGGGCGAGACGCAGGTCGGAAGCGAGCACGCGCTCGTTGATCGCGTTGGCGCGCAATACCCCGTCGCGCAGCGTGGCCACGCCTTGCGCGTGATCGCCGCTGGCCGCCAGCGCGCGCCCCAGGGACAGGCTGGCCAGCGCCAGGCCCAGATCGCCGCCGTTGCGCCGGAAGGCCGCGGCGGCAGCGCGGGCGTCGTCCAGAGCCGCGCTGGCTTGGTCCAGCTCGATATGCACCTGGGAGCGCAGCACCAGGTTCAGGGCGAGGGGAAAGTCGGGCGGGCTTTGGCCCATCAGGTCGATGGCCTGGTTGGAGGCCTTCAACGCGGCTTCGTAGTCTTCGAGGTTGTAGAACAGGCGGGCCAGCGAGTAGTAGCTCTCCGACTGGTCGATGGCCCGGCCATCGACCAGCAGTTGCTCAAGCGCGCTGACCTGCATTTCCACGGCCTGGGCGTAGCGGCCCCGGGTTTCGTGGGCACGGCCGAGGGCCCGCTGTGCCACGGCAACGAGACGGGCGTCGCCGATGTCCTTCGCGATGGCGATCGCCTGTTCAAAATCCCGCTCGGCATCGTCCAGCCGGCCTTCCGCTTGCGCCGCCATGCCCAGCCCATACAGCGAGCCGGCCTGTTCGCGGCGATCGCCCAGTCGCAGCGCATCTGCCAGGGCTTCGTTTTCCACGGCGATGACCGCGGCGATGTCGCCGCGCCGGTAGGCCTCGTTGCTCAGCGCCGACAGGGCCTCGACGCGTTCGCGGTGGAACGCGGCCTGTCCGGAAACATCTGCGGCACGGCGCAGCCACGTGCGGGTGTCGGGTGCACGCGCCGCGCTGGCAAGACGGGCCTGCGCCACGGCGTGAAGCACACGACCTCTCTCACCGCCGGCTGCCGTGGCCAGGGTGGATAGCCAGGGTGACGCTTTTGCCTGCCAGGCAAGAAGGATCGCAGCAGCGGCGGGGTCGGGTTGGCCGCGCCCGGTCGCCGTCGGCTGGGCAAGGGCGGGCAAGGCGCAGGCCAGCAACAGCGCGACGGCCCGGCACGAAGGGCGCTTGGAGGACGGCGGGGCAGGGCCTTGGGTCGGCGGCATTGGCTGAACCTTAGCCCGTTAGTGCAAGTGTCTCCAGTCTTGCCGGCCGGCCGTGCCGGCCTTGTTATGCTTCCGTCCTGCCCCCGCCTGGTCGCCGATGAACCCCCAGCTCACCATCTCCCGCGCCCGATTGGCCCTGATCCTGGGCGGGCTGGCGATGTTCGGGCCGTTCTCGATCGACACCGTGTTCCCGGCCTTCCTGGTGATGGCCGAGGACCTGGGCGTGGGCAAGGTGGCCATGCAGCAGACGATCAGCGTGTACCTGATCGGCTACGCGGCGATGTCCTTGTTCCATGGCCCGATTTCCGACGCCTTGGGCCGCAAGAAGGTCATGCTGGCGGGCATCGTGCTGTTCACCCTGGCCTCGGTCGGCGCGGCGCTGGCCCAGGACATGGCGACGATGCTGGTGTACCGGTTCGTCCAGGGCCTTTCGGCCGGCGTGGGCATGATCGTCGGTCGCGCGGTCATCCGCGACTGCCTGCAGGGCGACGACGCCCAGCGCCTGATGAGCCACATCTCGATGATCTTCGGCATCGCGCCGGCCATTGCCCCGGTCATCGGTGGCTGGATCCTTGGCTTTTCCGACTGGCACGGCATTTTCTGGTTCCTGGCCGCCTTCGGCGTGCTGCTGCTGGCCGCCACCGCCTGGGGCCTGCCCGAGACCCACCCGCCGGCCGACCGCACGCCCTTGCATCCGGTGAGGCTGGCGCGCGACTACGGCGCGATGCTGGGCAACCGCAGCTTCCGCCTGCTGGCCCTGGTCAGCGTGTTCAACTTCGGCGCGCTGTTCCTCTACATCGCGTCGGCACCGGCCTTCGTCATGGACCTGCTGGGACTGGGCGAACAGGACTTCGTCTGGTTCTTCGCGCCGACGATCGGCGGCATGATGCTGGGCGCCTGGTTCAGCGGCCGGGCCGCGGGGCGCATGACCGGCCGGCGCCTGGTGGGCTGGGGCTTTTTCTTTTGTGGCCTCGCCGCCGCTTACAACATCGGCTACAACACGCTCACGACTTCGCCCAGCTTGCCCTGGGCCGTGCTGCCGACGGCATTAGGCGCCTTCGGCATCG
Organism: uncultured Arenimonas sp.; assembly: GCA_963973175.1. Taxonomy (GTDB): domain Bacteria; phylum Pseudomonadota; class Gammaproteobacteria; order Xanthomonadales; family Xanthomonadaceae; genus Arenimonas. Next base: position 6,031 of record CAXAYM010000082.1, on the reverse strand, counting down.
CGCTGGTCTTTCCGATCGTGACGCTGGGGCTGCTGGACATGTACCCGCGCCAGCGCGGCGGCGCTTCGTCCATGCAGGCCTTCATCGGCCTGCTCTCGAACGCGCTGATCGCCGGCGTGCTCTCGCCGATGGTCAGCCACAGCGGGCTGGCGCTGGCGCTGACCGCCGCGGCCTTCACCGCCGTGGCCTTCGGTCTGTGGCGTTGGTACCTGGCGCACAGCGCCCGCTGCCCGAATCCCGACGCCGCCATCGCAAGGCACGAGCCGACCGACAAGATGTAGTGGAAAGAAGAACGGCCGGCGGATCGCTCCACCGGCCGTTCATTCTGTTCGCAGCAAGATTGATCAGGACTTGGCAGGTTCCCAGCCGCAGGTCTTGCCCTGGTTCTGCTCGGTCAACCACGACTGCAGCGGCTCGAAGTATTCCAGCACCGCCGAGGCGTCCATCTGCTCGCCGCCGGTCAGCTCCTTGAGCGTCTGCTGCCAGGGCTGGCTGGAACCGCGCTGCATCATCGCCCAGTAGCGCTTGCCCGCTTCCGGGTTGTCGGCGAAGTTGCAGGTGTACAGCGGGCCTTCGTGGCCGGAGGCATCACACAGCGCCTTGTAGAACTGGAACTGCAGCACGTGCGAGAGGAAGTAGCGCGTGTAGGGCGTATTGCCCGGCACGTGGTACTTCGCGCCCGGATCGAAGAAGTCCTCGCCGCGGGCAGGGCCGGCCGGCGCCACGCCCTGGTACTTGGCCTTCAGCTCCCACCAGGCGCTGTTGTAGTTGTCCGGCGTGATCGAGCCGTCGAACACGCCCCAGCGCCAGCGGTCGATCAGCAGGCCGAAGGGCATGAACGCGACCTTGGCCAGGGCCATGCGCATCTGGTTGTTGATCACCGCTTCTTCGCTGACGGCAGGCTGGTCGACCAGCCCGATCGAGGCCATGTATTCCGGCGTCATCGACAGCACGATGGTGTCGCCGATGGCTTCGTGGAAGCCGTCGTGCGCGCCGCCCTGGAAGATCGGCGCCTGGTCCTTGTAGGCCAGGTAGTAATAGATGTGGCCGAGCTCGTGGTAGATCGTGGTCAGCTCTTCCTCGGTGGGCTTGATGCACATCTTGATGCGCACGTCGTTGCCTTCGGTGTTCATCGGCCAGGCGCTGGCGTGGCAGACCACGTCGCGGTCGCGCGGCTGGATCAGCATCGAGTAGTCGTAGAAGGTCTCCGGCAGGGCCGGCATGCCCAGGCCGGTGTAGAAACCTTCGGCCAGCTTGGTCATGCGCGTGGCGATCTCAAGGTCGGCCTGGCGCTCGAGCTCGACCTGCTTCTCGGCGGTGAGGCTGCGCATGCCGCCGGCCTTGGCGACCAGCCCGGAGAGGATGTCCTGGCGCTGCTTTTCCAGCGCGCCGTTGATGTCCAGGCTGCCGACGCCGTCATACGGCTGCAGCAGCGGCCAGAGATTGCCCCAGTCCTGCTGCCAGAGGTTGCCGGTGAGGTGGGCGGGGATCATGCCGTTGATCGAACCCTGCTCGCCGTACTTGTCCTCGAGCTTGGAGCGGGTGTAGCACTGCAGCTGTTCGTACAGCGGCTGCACCTGGCCCCAGAGGCGATCGGCCTCGGCCTGGAAATCCTCGGCCGGCATGTCGTAACCCGCGCGCCAGACGTCGCCGGTGTTGGCGAAACCCATCTCGACCGCGCCTTCGTTGGTCAGTTCGACGAAGCGCTGGTAGTCCTTGCGCATCGGCTTGGCGATGTCGTGCCAGCCTTCCCAGGCGGCGCGCATTTCCTCGTAGCTGCTGCCTTCGGTGTCGGCGAGGATCTGGCTGACCTGGCCGATGTCCTTGCAGTCCTCACCCACGCACCACTTGCCCGAGCCGTAGGTCGCGCCCATGCGGCTGGCGATCTCGGTCAGCTCCTTGAGCTTGGCCGGGTCGCGCGGGGCGGGCATCGACGAGCTGGTCTTGAGCAGGTGCAGGGCGCGACCGGTGGCGCCGTCCAGCCCTTCGGTGTCGTAGGTCTTGGCCTGGGCGATGAACTCGTTGTTCTTGGTCAGCCAGCGTTCGTTCGCGGCGGATTCGACGCGCTGGCTGTCGGGATTGATGTAGGTGGCGCCGAGCCAGGCGGCCGAGGTCAGCTCGGGCGTCATGTCCTTGATCGTGCCGTTGACGCGGGCGACGAAGGCGTCGGGCGACTCGGACGGGGCGGCATCGGCCGGCGCGGCCGTGGTGCCGGCGGCGGTATCGGCGGCGTCTTCATCGGACTTGCTGCAGCCGCCAAGGGCGAGCAGGCCGGCGGAAATGGCGAGCGCCAGCAGGGCGCGGTGGGATTTCACGGGTGTGGCTCCAGGAAGCAGGTGGGATGTGCGCCAAGCAGGCTAGTCCCCCGATCGGCCCTTCGCAAGCGTCCCCGAGCCTGTAGGAGCGCCTTCAGGCGCGAATCTTTTGCCTTTGCCTTTGGCAAAGAAGAGATTCGCGCCTGAAGGCGCTCCTACAGGAGTCCGAGGGAGGCCAGGAAGGTGCGGGCGTCCTCGGCGTCGTTCTCGAACCAGGCGCGGGCCGAGCCCAGGCGGAAGCTGTAGCCCCAGGCGTCCATGTCGGCCATCAGGCGGTCGCGGCCGACGCCCGGGAGGCGATCGGCCAGCAGGATCTGCAGGCAGCAGGTGGCGTCTTCCTCGGCCACCGAGTCGGTGGCATCGGTATGCACCCGGGCGCGGCGCTCGGGCGGCATCACGATCAGGTGGCAGGCCTCGTGCAGCAGCGAATGCACCGGGGTGTCGGCGCGGGCATGGACGGTGCTGCCGATCAGCCCGGCCTCGCATTCGCCCCAGTAGCTGCCGGGGATGGGCTGGCCGTCGGGAACCTGCACCAGCTCCAGCCCGAAGTCCGCCAGCAGGCGGGTCGGCGCCTCCAAGCCGATGTCGGCCAGCCACAGGACCCCGTCCCCGGATGCAGCAACGGCACCAGCCTGCGCCGGTGCCGTCGTGGTGGTGCCCGCCATGGCCACGTCAGCCGTTGGCGGCGGCCGGCTTGTCCGGCAGGGCCACCGAGATGTCGAGCAGCTCGTTGTCCCCGTCCTTGTGCAGGTCCACCTTCACCGCGTCGGCGTCGACGTTGATGTACTTGCGGATCACTTCCAGCAGCTCGCGCTGCAGCACCGGCAGGTAGTCCGGCGCGTTGCGCAGGCTGCGCTCCTGCTGGATCAGGATCTGCAGGCGGTTCTTGGCGGTGCTGGCGGTGTTCTTGTTGCGCTGGGTGAGGAAATCAAAAAGGCCCATGGCTCAAGCTCCGAACATCTTGGAGAAGAAGCCCTTCTTCTCGACGGTGGTGAATCGCATCGGGCGTTCTTCGCCCAGGATGCGGGCGACGGCGTCGGTATAGGCCTGGCCGGCCGGCGACACCTCGTCCAGGATCACCGGCACGCCGGCGTTGGAGCTCTGCAGCACCTCGGGCGATTCGGGGATCACGCCGACCACGTCCAGGCCCAGGATCTCCTGCACGTCCTTGATCGAAAGCATGTCGCCGGCTTCGACGCGGCGCGGGCTGTAGCGGGTCAGCAGCAGGTGTTCCTGCACGCGGCCACCGTCCTCGGCCTTCTTGGTCTTGCTCGAAAGCAGGCCCAGAATGCGGTCGGAGTCGCGCACCGAGCTCACTTCCGGGTTGACCACCACCACCGCGCGGTCGGCGAAATACATCGCCAGGAACGCGCCCTTCTCGATGCCGGCCGGGCTGTCGCAGACGATGAAGTCGAAGCCATCGTCGGCCAGGTCCTTGAGCACCTTCTCCACGCCTTCCTTGGTCAGCGCGTCCTTGTCGCGGGTCTGCGAGGCGGCCAGGACGAACAGGTTCTCGAAGCGCTTGTCCTTGATCAGGGCCTGGCGGAGGCTGGCCTCGCCGTTGACCACGTTGACGAAGTCGTAAACGACGCGGCGCTCGCAGCCCATGATCAGGTCGAGGTTGCGCAGGCCGACGTCGAAGTCGATGACGGCGGTTCTCTTTCCGGCCTTGGCCAGGCCGCAGGCCAGGCTGGCGCTGGAGGTCGTCTTGCCGACGCCGCCCTTGCCCGAGGTCACCACGATGATTTCAGCCACTCTATTCTCCGTAACGCGTATGCGCCCTGGGGGCGTCTGTTGTTGGGGGGTCAGCCGAGCTGTTCGATCCGCAGCTTGTCATGCTCGAGCCAGATCTGCACGGGCTTGCCGAGCAGCTCCTTGGGTATTTCCTCGAGCACCTTGTAGTGGCCGGCGACCGCGACCAGCTCGGCATGGAATTCACGGCAGAAGATGCGCGCCGAGGCCACGCCCGACGCGCCTGCGAGGGCGCGCCCGCGCAGCGCGCCATAGACATGGATCGAGCCGTCGGCGATGACTTCGGCGCCGGCGCCGACCGCGGCGCACAGGGTGAGGTCACGGTCCTGGGCATAAACCTGCTGGCCCGAACGCACCGGGTGCAGGTGCACCAGGCCTGGTTCCGGACGGGCCGCCGGGGCCGCGGGAGCCGGGGCCGGCGCTTCCGGCGCCCGGGCAGCGGGGGCCGGAGCCGGGGAGGGCGCGGCCGGCAGTTCGCCGTCGCGTTCGTAGGAGGCGCGGAACTTGGCCAGCAGCGGCAGGCCGACTTCCTGGCTCAGGGCCTCCACGGCGCTGGTGCCGTAGGCCAGGGCCACCGGCAGCACGCCGGCGCCGCGCAGGGCCTCGAGCAGCTCGCGGGTCTGGGCCGCGTCGGGGCACTGGCTCAGGCCGCCGAAATCCACCACCACGGCGGCACGGGCGAACAGCTTGGGGGCCCGCCGGACCCGGTCGGCCATTTCCTCGGCGAGGCGCCGGGGGTCGAGGGTGCGCACGCGCAGGTTGGCGATGCCCACCTGGCCGAACTTCAGCTCACCGGCCTGCTCGTAATCGGGACTGGCCGCCATCTCAGGTCCCCGTCGCCAGGACCGGCCGGCGGCCGGGCAGGGGGCGGGGGCGCAGCCAGTCGACGTCGGGCAGGCGACCGCCGTAGGTCTCGGCGACGTAGGGGTAGCTGCACATTTCCTTGAGCAGCATCGAGGCGCGGATGCCTTCGCCCTGCATCACGTTCTGGCCGACCTCGCGGAAGCCGAAATGGCCGTGGAACAGCAGCGCCGGGTCGTTGCCGGTCTGCAGGAAGACCTCGCAGGCCAGCAGCGGGCGGCGCACTTCGGCGTAACTCTGGACATCGGCGTAGAAGGCCCGGCCGCGGCCGCCGCCGCGGCGGGGCCGGGCGATGACGATGCGGTCGATGTAGAGGAAATCCGGGTAGCGCTCCCGGAACCACAGGAAATTCGGACTGTCGTACGGGGCCTCGGGGCCCAGGGCCACCAGGAAACCCGAGACCAGGCCGTCCTGCTCGACGACCCGGAAATATTCAGCGTGTTCCCAGAAGAAGCGGGCCTTGGCCAGGTCCATCGGCAGGATGGACGGGCCGGCGGCATTGTTCACGGCTACGACGGAATCCAGCTCGTGCTCGCGCACGTCGCGGATGGTGATCGGCATGGGACTACGAACTCCGATGGCGTTGGGGCCGCCGGGAGGCGGGCGATCGGGGCGGGATTATCGCACGGGTGCCGCGTCGTGGGGGCGGCAGCGGCCATATGACTTCCGGGGGCGTGCACGGGCGCCCGGGCGCCGTAAGATGCGGCGATGCTGAACCGACTCACCCATACCCAGCTGCTGCGCTACGCCGGCCTGTTCACCTGGGTCGTGCTGGGCATCCCGCTGTTCGTGCTCACCTGGTACCTGGGTCCCGAGCAGGGCGACATGTCCCTGGGGCCGGCGCCCCGGCCGGTGGTGGCGGTGGGTGCCTACCTGGCCTTCGGCCTGATCTACTGGCAGATCACCCGCACCCTGGGCCGGCGCCAGCAGCGCCTGCGCGACCTGCTGCTGCTGGCCGCGCTGACCTTCTCGGCCATCCTGGTCAGCTCCGAGACCGGCACCGGCATGGGCGCGATCCTGATGATGGTCATCGCCGGCGTCATCCCGTGGATGGTGTCGGTGCGGGTGGGGGTTGCCTGGCTGATCGTGCAGCACGTGGCCCT
>CAXAYM010000081.1:0-8574 GCA_963973175.1 uncultured Arenimonas sp. | reverse complement strand
GCACCCGCGCCGTCGCGGTAGATCTGGACGTGGGGCTTGAGTGCGGACTCGGCGTCGAGCTGCTGATGCATGGCTGCGGCAAGCTTCTGTGGCGTATCGAAACGCCGGCTGTCCACCCTGGCCGGCGCACGTGCAGAACCTCCGCCCTGCGCCGTGGGCACGAAGCCAAAGCCACCGTCCTCGAAGCCTTGCGCGACCTTCGGATCCTGCAGCGTAGCCTGCAAGGCCTCGAGGGTGCCCGTGGCAACCAGGTAGGCCTCGGTCAGCGCCAGTGACAGGCGGGCATCTGGTTGATCGGAACGGCGAAGTGCATCCAGGCTGGCCCGCAGGCTGTCAGCATTGCCGCGGCCATCCACCATCCAGCCCAGGCCCTGGATCCAGCGTGCTGCCGGAGGCGTCTGCCCGTCCGGAGCATCGAACGCTGCGTCGGCGTCCAGGCCCAGGGTGGCGGCGTCCTGCGTTACCCGTTGCCGCAACAGTTCGATGAGGACGTCGAAGCCGCCTTCGCCCGGGGCAAGGCCGGCTATCTCCGCCTCGACGTCCGGGCAAGCGAAGACGCCATCGGTGAGCGTGAGGCTGACGCGACCCCCTTGCCACGGCGACGATGGATGCCAGGGAATGGTCGCTGCCAGGCCCGACGCGCTGCGCCGGGTAGGCATCAGCACCGCTTTTTCGTCGGATTGCACCAGCAGCCAGACATGGTCACCCAAGCCTTCGTGCACGGCGCCGACCTGCGCGGACCGCCCCGGCGACAAAGCAGCCGACGTAGCCCAGTCCGTCGGGCACCCGGGACCTGCGGCGGCCGTGGAAGCGAGGGAGGCGACCAGCGCGCCTGCCATCCAAGCCTGCTTCATGCCCCGGGATTCAGCGCCAGCTGGCTATCGTTGCTGACATCGACCTGACCCTTGCAGTCGGCCCTTGATTCCAGGCCACACGTCACGTCCCAAAGACGAAGACCGCTGATTTGATCGCAAGCGACCCCGTCCACCTTTCCCCGGCGGTTTTTGGTTTCCCCGCCAGCCACTTTGCCGGCGTACAGGCGCTGGTCGCCGCGGGCCTCCACCGCGCTTGCCGCGGTGACGTTGCCTGGCACGACCACGGGACGCCAGAATGCAGCCAGGAACTTGATGGCTTCCGTTCCCTGGTTGTGCACTTCGAAGTCGATGACGCAAGCGGTGACGCCGGCCGTTCCGGTGCCCGTCTCCGCGCCGGCGATCCGCAGGCTGATGTTGCCGCCCGCCGCGCCGGCCGCGCTGACATTGTCGCTGGTCGCCATCGGTGCCGCTGCTTGCTGGCCGGGTACGGGCTGCTCGCTGGCTGGCGCTGCCATCGCGGTGGGTGCCGGGTCGGCGTTGCCACAGCCGATCATGGGAACAACGAGCAGGGCCGCGCACCATCGCGGCAAACTACGCTTGCGCATCAAGCAACTCCCGATGTCAAAAGAAAAGGCGCGAAATCATCGCGCTGTCCGACTATTACGTGGAACACGGCGGAGGCCGGCCAGCGGCCAACTCCGGTACCATCGCGTGAAGGAATGCTTGCAGGAGTGGAAGAAATGTCCTTGAACGGAAAAACCATCGCCGTCACCGGCGCCTTCGGCAGCCTGGGCACCGCGGTCGTGAAAGCGCTGCTGGAGCAGGGCGCCACCGTCGCCGCGATCGACCTGGCCGACGCGCCGCGCGAGCCCAAGGCCCTGGGCGCCGCGCACCTGCACGGCGGCGTCGACCTGGCGGACGCGAAGGCCACGCAGGCGGCGTTCGACGCGATCGCCAACGAACACGGAGGCCTGCATGGCCTGGTCAACATCGCCGGCGGTTTTGCCTGGGAAAAGGTGCAGGACGGTTCGCCCGGGACCTGGGACCGGATGTACCAGATGAACGTGCGCACGGCGGTGGCCGCCAGCCAGGCGGCGCTGCGCCACCTTCCCGACGGTGGCCGCATCGTCAACATCGGTGCCAACGGCGCCGTGAAGGCCGGCGCCGGCATGGGTGCCTACGCGGCGTCGAAGTCGGGCGTGATGCGCTTCACCGAAGCCCTGGCCGAAGAACTCAAGGGCCGCGGCATCACCGTCAACGCGCTGCTGCCCAGCATCATCGACACGCCCGCCAATCGCGCCGACATGCCGGATGCGGATTTCAGCGCCTGGGTGCAGCCGGCGCAGCTGGCCGACGCCATCGTCTTCCTGCTGTCGGACAAGGCCAGCGCCATCACCGGCGCGCTGGTGCCGGTGACCGGGCGGGTCTGATCCCGCCCGTCACTCCTGCGGCAACTCAGTAGGCCCGGAAGAACCAGCGGGCGTCGTCCGCCGGCCCCTGCTGCACGCTGACGCGGGTGCTGGCCGCGTGCTTCTTGCCCGATGGCGCCACGTGCAGGCGGGTGATGTCGTTGCGCATCAGGTTCCAGCCCTTCTTGAAATACAGGTTGTACTCGGTGAGCTGCGTGTAGCTGTCCTCGCCTTCACCGGTGTAGGTGGGCATCGAGCACTGCGTTTCCACCGAGGCCGGCTCGCCGACATACACATACTGGAACCAGGTGCCGTCGGCGGCATCCTTCTGGCCGTAGCTCGACTGCCAGTGCATCACCCCGGGCGAGCTGGCCAGGTGCAGGCTGCCGAGTTCGCCGTCCGTGGTGGTGTCCTTGCCGATGAACAGCGACGTCGGCCAGAAGCCCGCTTCCGGCGCCGACACCGGCGACATGTCGGTGCCGTCGCAGGGCGGATAGGTGTCGCCAAGCGTCTGGCCCGGCGTGGCCGGCTCCGGCCAGTCGAACACCAGCTGCCCGTCGGCCTTCACCTGGCCCACGGCGACCGGGCCGGCCGCGTCGTGCGTGTAGATCGTGGCTTCGCCGTGGCTCCAGTCTTCGAGCTTGTCGCCCGCAAGCGCCGTGGCGGGCAGGGCGAGGACGAGGGCGAGGGCAGTCAGGGTGATACGCATCGCGGCGCTCCTTGGGGATGGCGGCCGCTGGCCGGCCGGTCTTCCCTCTACGCAAGGCCACGCCGCGGCCCGCCAGTCAGGGGCCGGGAATGACCCCGGGTGGCCAGCAGGGTTCTTCACCGCTTCCGGGCAGCGGATAGCGACAGGCCGCCAGTTCGGCCGTGCCGTCGGCACCGATGCGCACCCAGGCGGCCTGGCGGAATCGACGCGCCAGCTGGTCGAGGAGGTGGTCGTCGCCGCCGAGGACCAGGAACCCCGGCTCGTTCCAGGCGCCGTCCTCGCTGCCACCGTCCGAGGCCACGCGCACCAGGCCCAGGGCATCGATCGCTGCGCGCAGGGCGTCGTTCGCCGCCGCGTTCTGCTCGGGGGTTTGTTCCTGGCCGAAGGGGTTCTCGCCGGTGACCAGTCCGCCGTGGCGGGCGCCGTGCCGCGCCATCAGCGCCGCCATGGCCGGACTGGGCTGGCCGATACGCAGGCTTATCACGTCGCCGTCGCCATGCACGCGGTACACCGCGTCGGCGAAGGCCTGCATCATCGCGGCAGGGGGTGGATGGCGCGGCGTGTCCATGCTGGCGATTCTAGCCCTGTCCCCGGCGGACGGACTTTGCCTATGCTGCCCCTCTCCCTTGCGAAGGCGACCCGATGGCTTCTCCCGACGCGCTGCGCGCCGCCCTGCTCAGGAGAACGCTGCGGCTTCTGGTGAAGCCGGTGTTGAACCCGCGTTTCTCCCCGGCCTTCCAGCGGCGTTGGATGGGCGCGCTGTCGGGCATCGGACGGCTGCCGCGCGGGCTGCAGAACACGCCGGGCACGCTGGGCGGCGTGCGCTGCGATACCTGGCACGACCCGCGCGCCGCGGACGTCCGCGATGGCGCGGTGCTGTTCCTGCACGGCGGTGGCTACACCACCGGCTCACCGCGCACGCACCGCTGCCTGGCGGCGTGGCTGGCGTTCGGCAGCGGCGTGCCGGTGCACGTGCTCGACTACCGCCTGGCCCCGGAACACCCGTTCCCCGCCGCACTTGACGACGCGCTGGCCGCCTACGAGGAACTCGCCGCGCGCGGCCCGGTGGTGCTGGCCGGCGACTCCGCCGGCGGCGGCCTGGCCCTGGCGCTGGCGCTGAAGCTCCGCGACACCGGTCGCCCGGCGCCCGTCGCGCTCGCGCTGATCGCGCCGCTGGTGGACCTGCGTCCGGAATCGCCGCTGCAGCCGGTTCCCGGCGAAGCCCTGCTCAGTCCCGCCTGGGCCCATGCGAATGCCCGCAACTATGCCGGTGGCGACACCACCAACCCGCTGGTTTCGCCGCTGCTGGCCGACCTTCATGGCCTGCCACCGGTCCTGGTGCAGTTCGGAAGCGACGACCTGCTGGTGCCGCAGGCCGAGGCCCTGCTTGAAGCGCTGGCCGCGGCCGGCGTGGACGCGCGCCGCGATTTCACGCCCGGGCGCTGGCACGTGTTCCAGCTGCATGCCGGCCAGCTGCCGTCGGCGGACGCGGCCGTGGCCCGGCTGGCGCAGTTCATCAGCCGCGAACTCGACGCATTGCCGGCAAAAATGGCGCCGCGCCGCCACCACACCCTCATCCTGGGCGCCGGGATGTCGGGACTGTGCGCCGCCATCAACCTGCAAAAGGAAGGCCTGCACGATTTCGTGATGTTCGAACAGAGCGATGGCATCGGCGGCACCTGGTGGGACAACCGCTACCCGGGTGCGCAGGTGGACGTGCCGGCGCCGGCGTATGCGTTTTCATTCGCGCCGAATCCGGCCTGGCGCCAGCGTTTCGCCGACGCGCCGGAAATCCAGGCCTACCAGCAGGCGCTGGCGGAAAAACACGGCCTGACCGCACGCCTGCGCCTGGGCACGCGCCTTGCCGAAGCACGCTTCGACGAAGCCAGCGGGATGTGGCATTTCCGCACCGGGCGCGGTGACCGGTTTGAGTCCCGGTTCTTCATCTGCAGCACCGGCCCGCTGAGCCAGCCGCGCTGGCCGGACATCCCGGGCCTGGACGATTTCCAGGGCGAGCGCCTGCACAGTGCCCGCTGGGACCATCGCGTGCCGCTGCAGGGAAAGCGCGTCGGCGTGATCGGCACCGGTTCCACCGCCGTGCAGCTGATTCCACCGGTGGCGGCGCAGGCAGCGCGCACGTTTGTATTCCAGCGCACGGCGAACTGGGTGCTGCCCCGGCTGGAGCGGCGCTACCGCTGGTTCGATCGCTGGCTGGCGCGGGTACCGCCAGTGGCGGCTGGCGTCCGGCGCTTCTGGGTCGCCGTGCTCGAGCTGGGCCGGCGCGGCTTCGACGAGGGCAGCCGCATGCGGCGGATCATGCTCTGGCAGGCGCGACGGCACCTGACGTCACAGGTGGCCGATCCCGCCCTGCGCGCCGCGTTCACGCCCGACTACCCGCTGGGCTGCAAGCGCATCATCTACGCCAACGACTACTACCCGACCTTCGCGCAGGGAAAAGCCGAGCTCGTGACCACCGGCATCGAGCGCATCACGCCGGCCGGCCTCCGCTGCACCGACGGGAGTGAACGCGAGTTCGACGTGCTGGTCTGCGCCACCGGCTTCGAAACCGTGCACCTGCTGCAATCGGTGCGCGTCACCGGGCGGGGCGGCCAGACCCTGGAACAGGCCTGGCGCGAGGGCCCGGAGGCCTGGCAGGGCGTCAGCGTCACGGGTTTTCCCAACCTGTTCCTGATGCTCGGCCCCAATACCGCCACCGGCCACACCTCGACCCTGCTCTACATCGAACCGGCCGTGCGCCACGCCATCGCCTGCATGCGGGCGGTCGAAGCGGGCGGCCACTGCGCCATCGAGGTGCGCGAGGACGCCATGCGGGCCCACAACAAGGACCTCCAGCGCCGCCTGTCGGGCTCGGTCTGGGCCCAGTGCCGCAGCTGGTACCGCATGGACAACGGCAGGGTGGTGGCGATCTTCCCGGGGTTCACCGCCGAATATGCCCGCGGGTTCGACGGCCCCCTGCTGGAAAACTACAGGCTGCACGGCGAAGCCTGACCGGGTAAGAATTTCCGGACTTGCGCAAGCGCGCCGGTTCCCGCATAAGGACCGGTCCCATGCATCACGTCGGCAAGGCATGATCCACATCGAAGGCATCACCCGCACCTATTCGGTGGAGGGTCAGTACATCCCGGCCCTGGCGGGCGTGGACCTGCACATTGGCCGCGGCGAACACGTCGCGATCACCGGCGCCTCGGGTTCGGGCAAGTCCACCCTGCTCAACATCCTGGGTTGCCTGGACCAGCCCAGCGCCGGCCGCTACCGGCTCGAGGACGCGGATGTCTCGGCGCTCGACGACGATGCGCTCAGCGAGCTGCGCAACCGCCGCATCGGCTTCGTGTTCCAGTCCTTCCACCTGCTGCCGCGACTGACGGTGCTGGAGAACGTGCTGCTGCCGCTGCGTTATTGCCTGGAACCGGTGGCCGGCGCCGAGGAACACGCGCGTGAGTTGCTCGATCGCGTTGGGCTTGCCGACCGCATGTCGCACCGTCCGCAGCAGCTGTCCGGCGGCCAGCAGCAGCGTGCCGCGGTGGCCCGCGCGCTGCTGCTCAAGCCGGCCCTGCTGCTGGCCGACGAGCCCACCGGCAACCTCGACTCGAAGTCCGCGGCCGACGTGCTGGGCCTGTTCGACGAGCTGCACCGCGGCGGCCAGACCCTGGTGCTGGTGACCCACGACCCGGACGTGGCCGAGCGTGCGCCGCGCCACGTGCGCCTGAAGGACGGCAAGGTGGACCATGATTCGGCGCGCTGAGCTTCTGCTGGCCCTGGCTCTGGCCCTGATGGCCGGCCCGGTGTCGGCCCGGGACGCCGCGGCGCCGGCCGACGGGCCGCGCATGGTGGTCATCACCGGCCAGGTGCGCGCGCCGGACGCGGAAATCATCTACGCGCCCATGTCCGAATCAAGCCCGGTGACCCTGCGTTACCTGGCGCCGGAAGGCTCCCAGGTCGAACCCGGCGATCCGCTGGTGCGCATCGATCCCGGTGCCGCGCTGTCGCAGCAGGAATCCCTGAAGGCGCAGATCGCCCAGGCCCGCGCCCGCATCGACAAGGAACTGGCCGAGCTGGCCGTGCGCGAAGTCGATGCCGAGCTCGCCCTGGTGGACGCCGAGGCCGCGCTGGCCAAGGCCGAAGTGGACGCCGCCATCCCCGCCGACTACATCGCCCGCATCGACGCCGACCGCTACCAGGGCGAGCGCGAACGCGCGCGCCGCGAACTGGCACTGAAGAAGGAGGAGCTCGACGCAGCGCGCACCGCCGTCGCCCGCCGCCGCAGCGACGGCGAGCTGGAGATTGCCAAGCTGCAGACGGACCTCGACTACGCCAGCGCCGTGATAGCCATGGCCGAACAGCGCGCCGAAAGCAGCGGCGTGGTCACCTTCTACTTCAATGCCTGGACCGGCCAGCGATACGAAGAAGGCAGTTCCACCAATTCGGGGCAGGCCATCGGCGAGCTGGTGCGCTCCGGCGCACTGGGCGTGCGCGCCTACGCGCTCGAACCCGACCGCCGTGGCCTGCAGCTTGGCCAGCCGGTGCAGCTGCAGTTCGATGCCATCCGCGGCAAGTCGCTTCCCGGCCGCATCCCCGCCATCGGCGGCACGCCGCAGGCCAAGGCGGAATGGGGCGGCGGCCGCTATTTCGTCATCGACATCTCGCTGCCGGAAGAACACGCCTTGCCGCTGCGCCCGGGCATGAGCGTGCGGGTGGCGGCCGTGCCTGGCCAGGTGCAGGCCGCCGGGGAGGCCGCGCCATGAAGCGCGCCAGCCTGGTGTTGTTGCTGTTGTTTTCACCGCTGGCCGCGGCCGAAACCCTGCAGCTCGACGGCGAGATCGCCGCGCTCGACAGCGCCAGCGTCGCGCCGCCCACCGTGCGCAACGTCTGGAACTTCCAGATCACCCAGCTGGCCACCGACGGCAGCACGCTCAAGGCCGGCCAGCCGGTGGTCACCTTCGACGGCAACGAACTGCAGCGCCGCCTGGTCGAAGCCCAGAGCCAGCTCAAGCAAAAGCAGAGCGAACAGGCCAAGCTGCTGCTCGACCTGGCCGAGCGCGAGCGCACCGACCGCCTGGCCACCGCCGAACAGGACGCCAGCCTGCAGAAGGCCGAACGCAAGGCCGAGCAGCCCGCCGACCTGATCCGTTCGGTGGACTACCGCAAGCTGGTGATCGAACGCGAGCAAGCCGCGCGCCGTCAGGCGCTGATGCAGCGCAAGGAAGGGCTGGCCCGGCGCCTGCGCGACGCCGAGCGCGCACTGCTGGCCTCCGACGTGGCCCGCGCGCAGTCGGACGTGGACGAACTGACCCGCGCGCTGGCCTCGCTGTCGGTGCCGGCGCCGCGTGATGGCGTGGTGGTGGTGAAATCCAACTGGCGCGGCGAACGCTACGAAATCGGCAGCCAAGTGTTCATGGGCCAGTCGGTGGCGGAAATGCCCGACCCCGGCACCCTGGTCGTGCGCGCCACCGTCGCCGAACGCGACATGCTGCGGCTGGCCGAAGGCCTGCCGGCGCGCATCCGCCTGCAGGGCGGCGCCGGCCAGCGCCTGCAGGGCAAGGTGGCGGAATTGGGCCGCGCGGTGCGCAGCAAGTCGCGGCTCTCGCCGGTGCCGGTACTCGACGTGCTGGTGCACCTGCAG
>CAXAYM010000080.1:0-8631 GCA_963973175.1 uncultured Arenimonas sp. | reverse complement strand
CCGAAGACCTCATCCGCAGCAAGCCGCTGGCCTCCTTCGGCGTCGCCTTCGCCGCCGGTTACCTGATCGCCGCGCTCACGCGCCGCAAGTAAGCCCCCGCCATGACCGACGCGGATCCGCGCGCCGGCGAAGGCGCAGGCAAGCTCGGCGACGACGCCCACGCGGTGCTCACCGCCGCGCGCGATACCGCCAGCGCCTATTTCGGCACGCTGCAGTCGCTCAAGCGCCTGTTCCTGGCCGAATTCGGCCTGGCCCGCGATGCGCTGGTGCAGGCGATGGTGCTGCTGATGCTGGCCACGGTGATGGTCGCCACCACCTGGGGCCTGCTCACCGCGCTGATCGTGGCCGCCCTGCGCGCTACCGGGGCCTCCTGGACGCTGGCGATCGCGGTCCCGCTGGTCCTGAGCATCCTCATCGGCGCGGCGGCCGGCTGGCGCGCGCGTGGCCTGATCCGGCACCTGGATTTCGAAGCCACCCGGCGACAGGTGAAGCTGGGCCTCAAGGCCCTGCCCTCGGCGCCGCCGCCGGCGCAGGACGGCGGGCCATGAAGCTCAGCGAGCGCCTGGCCGCCGTGCACGAGGCCGAAACGCACTGCGTCGAGCGCCGGATGCAGATCGGCGATACACGCGAACACCTGCGCCACGAACTGCACCGCAGCGCCACCCCCACGCGCATCCTGGTCTCCGGCGTGGTCGCGGGCTTTGCGGTCGGCCTGAAGGAACCCAAGGAGGCCCACCAGTCCCTGGCCGGCAAGGTGCTTGGCGGACCGGTGTTCTCGATGGTGCTCGAAGCCGTGCTGCCGGGCCTGCTGGCGGGCATCACCGCCGCGGCCGGGCTGCAGTCGTCCGAGGAGGAGGACATCGCCGAGGACCTCGGGGACGACGAAGCCGACGGGGAGGAGGTTGCGGCCGACGCCGGCGACGAGGCCGACGCGGCGGTGGAAGCGGCTGAAGAAGCCGCCCGGCAGGCGGCAGCGGCGGCGGCCGCCGCCAAGGCGGCCAGGGTGCATCGTGGCAAGGCGTAAGCGCAGCGCCGGCAAGCCCGACGTCGCCCCGGAAACACCGGGCGGCGCGCCCTCGCCGGCACCGGTGTCGGAGCCGGCGCGCCGGCGCGCCCAGGCCCGGCCGATGTGGCTGCTGGTGATCGCGGCCCTTCTCTATACCTGCTATCTCGCCAGCAGCCTGATCCTGCCGATCGTGCTGGCCGGGTTCTTCGCCCTGCTGCTGGCGCCGCTGATGCGCCGGGCGCCGCTGCGCTGGCTGCCGCGGTCGATCTCGGCGGTGCTGCTGGTGGCGGCGCTGCTGGGCAGCCTCGGCGCGGTGGGCACCTTCCTGGCGGCGCCGGCCGCCGACTGGGTGCGCAAGGTGCCCTTCGTGATGCGCGATTCGGCGCCCAAGCTGCGCGAGATGATCGAACCGCTCAACCAGGCCAGCCGGGCCCGCGAATCCCTCGGCAGCCTGACCAAGGAAACCCGCCCGACAAGCGAAACGGTGGTGGTGCAGCCCCCGCAGCCGGACCTGATCGAAGCCATCCCGGGCGTGGTCGGCCCGGTGCTGGCGGTGATCCTGCTGACCTTCAGCTTCCTGGTGTTCGGCGACGACGTGCTGCGCAAGCTGCTCGACCTGCGGCCCACGCGCGCGCAGAAGAAGCTCACCGCCGGCATCGTCCAGCAGATCCAGTCCGACCTCTCGCGCTACATGCTCACCATCAGCGGCACCAGCTCGATCCTGGGCCTGGCCACGGCGGCCTGGCTGTGGTGGCTGGACGTGCCCGACCCGCTACTCTGGGGCGTGCTGGCGGCGGGCCTGAACCTGACGCCGATCGTCGGCCCGCTGGTGATGTTCCTGCTGCTCTCGCTGGTGGGGCTGTCCCAGTTCGACACCCTGGGCGCGGCGATGCTGCCGGCCTTCGGCTTCATCGCGCTCAACGCGCTCGAGGCCCAGCTGCTGACGCCGATGGTGCTGGGCCGGACCATGCGCATCAACCCACTGGCGATCATCCTGTGGCTGATGCTCTGGGGCTGGCTCTGGGGCGTGCCCGGCCTGCTGGTGGCGGTGCCGATGCTGGTGTGCCTGAAGATCGTCGCCGACCACGTCGACGACTGGAAAGCCTGGTCGCGGCTGCTCGAATGACCCCGCTTCACGGGGCCCTGCCGGGGCCTCGCGCTATCATCCGCCGGTGGAAACGCTGCCCCGGGCGCTCAGCCTCGACCTCGACGACACCCTCTGGCCGATCTGGCCCTCGATCGAACGCGCCGAGCGCGCGCTCGACGCCTTCCTGCGCGAGCACTGCCCGCGCACGGCCAACCGCTACCCGGTGCACCGCATGCGCCGGCTGCGCGAGGAGGTCGCCGCCGAACACCCGCACCTGGTGCACGACTTCACCGAACAGCGGCGGATCTCGCTGCAGCGCGCCCTGGAAAGCTCCGGCGACGACGTCGGGCGCACCGACGAAGCCTTCGAAGTCTTCTACGCCGGGCGCAACGAGGTCGAGTTCTACCCCGACGCCCTGGCCGCCCTGGCGCGGCTGTCGGCACGCTGGCCGGTGGCCGCGCTCACCAATGGCAACGCCGACCTGGCGCGCATCGGCATCCAGGCGCACTTCCGATGCTTCATCAGCGCCCGCGACCAGGGCCACGCCAAACCCGACACTCCCATCTTCCACGCCACCTGCGAGCGCCTGGGCCTGGAGCCATCGCAGGTGCTGCACATCGGCGACGACCCGCTGCTGGACGTGATGGGCGCCCGGCGCGCCGGCCTGCGCAGCTGCTGGATCAACCGCAAGAAAGATTCTTGGCCCTCGGGGCTGCCCCGACCCGACCTCGAATTCGCTACGCTAGCCGGTCTCGCCGACTGGCTTGAATCCCACCCCGACGCCCCGGAGCCACGATGAACCTGCCCGCCTGCTTCGAACGCCCCGAGTCCGCCGACCGCGCGATGCCGCTGGTGCTGGTCGGGCGCGACGGGCTGGCGGCCTGGCGCGAGGCGCAGCCGGAAAAGGTCCGGTCCTGGCTCGAGGCCAACGACTTCAGCGGCCAGCCGGGCGCGCCGCTGCTGGTGCCAGGCGCCGATGGCTGGCCGACCTTCGCCCTGGCCGCGGTGGCCGACGCCGCCGACCCGCTGGCGCTGGCCCACCTCCCGCAGATGCTGCCCCCGGGCCGTTACCACCTGGCCGACGACGCGCCGCAGGCGATCGAGCCGGCGCTGGCGGTGCTGGGCTGGGGCCTGGGCAGCTACCACTTCGGGCGCTACCTCAAGCCCTCGCGCGAACCCGCGCGGCTGGTGCTGCCCGGCGACGGGGAGGCCGTGGCCGAGGCACTGGCCCAGGTTGAAGCCGCCGCCCTGGTGCGCGACCTGGTCAACACGCCGACCGAACACATGGGTCCGGCCGAACTCGAGGCCGCGGTGGCCGACCTCGCCCGCAGCCACGGCGGCCAGTGGCGCAGCGTCGTCGGCGACGCCCTGACCGACCAGAACTTCCCCGCCATCCACGCCGTCGGCCGCGCCAGCCACCGCGCGCCGCGCCTGATCGAACTCACCTGGGGCGACCCGGCGCATCCGCGCCTGGCCATCGTCGGCAAGGGCGTGTGCTTCGACACCGGCGGCCTGGACATCAAGGGCGCCGACGGCATGCGCAACATGAAGAAGGACATGGGCGGCGCCGCCCATGCCCTGGGCCTGGCCAAGCTGGTGATGGCGCGCAGGCTGCCGGTGTTCCTGCAGCTGCTGGTGCCGGCGGTCGAGAACGCGATCGGACCGAACGCCTTCCGCCCGGGCGAAGTGCTGGCCACGCGCCAGGGCCTGAGCGTCGAAGTGGACAATACCGACGCCGAAGGCCGGCTGGTGCTGTGCGACGCACTCACCTACGCCGCCGAAGGCAAGCCGGCGCTGCTGATGGATTTCGCCACGCTCACCGGCGCCGCCCGCATCGCGCTGGGTCCGGACCTGCCGGCGCTTTACGCCAACGACGACGCGATCGCCGCCGATTACCTGGCCGCCGGCGAGGCCGCGCGCGATCCGCTGTGGCGGATGCCGCTGTGGCGTCCCTACCTGCACTACCTCAAGTCCAACGTCGCCGACCTGGCGAACTCGGGCTCCACGCGCATGGCCGGCAGCATCACCGCCGCCTTGTACCTGGAGCGTTTCGTGCCCGAGGCCCAGGCCTGGACCCACGTCGACGTCTACGCCTGGAACGACAACACCCGCCCCGGCAAACCCGCCGGCGGCGAAGCCCAGGGCCTGCGCGCGGCCTGGGGCCTGCTGCGCCGGCGCTTCGGCAGCTGATGGCAGCGCGGGTGACAAGCGTCACCTGCAGAAACTAACTTCCGGCACCTTGGTCGACCGGGGGCGGCGGGTACACTGCCCGCCTGTCTCCGGAAACGACCTGCCATGCCCGCTTCGTCCGACCTGATCAACGAACTGCGCATCCAGCGCGACAAGCCCGCGCCTGAACGGCCGCGCGGGCGTGGGCCCTGGCCCTGGCTGGGCGGCGCCGCGGTAGTGATCGGATGCGCCGTCGCCTTCGGGCTGCTGCGCGAGGAACCCGTGCCGGTGCGCGTCGCCATCGCCCAGGCGCAAACCGCCCAGGCCGCTTCGGCCGGCACCTCGGTGCTCGATGCCAGCGGTTATGTCACCGCCCGGCGCATCGCCACGGTGTCCTCGAAGATCACCGGCAAGGTCGACGAGGTGTTGATCGAGGAAGGCCAGGTGGTCGAAGCAGGCGAAGTAATGGCCCGGCTCGAAGCGACCGACGCCCAGGCCCAGCTGGACCTGGCCCAGGCCCGGCTCGAGGCCGCGCGCAACGATGCCAGTCGTGCCGACGCCCAGCTCAAGCTGGCCCGGCAGACGCTGGCCCGCACCCGCGACATGGCCGCGCAGAAGCTCGTCGCCGCCGCGGCGCTCGACCAGGCCCAGGGCGAACACGATGCGCTGGTCGCGCAGGGCCAGTCGGCCCGCAGCAACATCCGCGTGGCCGAACAGTCCCTGGCGCTGGCGCGCATCGGCGTCGACAACACCATCGTGCGCGCGCCCTTCGCTGGCGTGGTGACGGTGAAGGCGGCGCAGCCGGGCGAGATGATTTCGCCGATCTCGGCCGGCGGTGGCTTCACCCGTACCGGCATCGGCACCGTGGTGGACATGGATTCGCTCGAGATCAACGTGGACGTCAACGAAGCCACCATCGGTCGGGTCAAGCCCGGCCAGAAGGTCGAAGCCGTGCTCAATGCCTACCCGGACTGGCGCATCCCGGCCGAAGTCATCGCCATCGTGCCCACCGCCGACCGCAGCAAGGCCACCATCAAGGTGCGCATCGCGCTGCTCGAGCGCGATGAGCGCGTGGTGCCCGACATGGGCGTGCGCGTGTCCTTCCTGGAAGATGCGCCGCCGCCGGGCGCCAGCACCCCGGTGGCCACCGGCGTCACGGTGCCCACCGAGGCGCTGGTCCAGCGCGAAGGCCGGACCGTGGCTTTCGTCGTGCGCGAGGATCGCGCCAGCCTGCGCGAGGTGCAGGTGGCCGATGCCCGCGACGGTCGCAGCCGCGTCGGCCGCGGGCTGGCCGTGGGCGAAAAGGTCGTGCTTTCGCCGCCGGCGGAGCTGGTGGATGGGTCCAAGGTCGTGGTGCAGGACTAGACGTCGCGAAAGCTTCGGGGCTCAAGCCCCTCCTACAGAAAATCCGAGAGGTCCTCATGTCTGATTCCCTGGTGCAGATCCGCCAACTGACCAAGCACTACACCCGCGGCAAGCAGACCGTCGAGGTGCTCCATGGCATCGACCTGGACATCCCGCGCGGCGACTTCGTGGCGCTGATGGGGCCGTCGGGTTCGGGCAAGACCACCCTGCTCAACCTCATCGGCGGCCTGGACACGCCCACCGCCGGCAGCGTCAGCGTCGACGGCAAGCGCATCGATCAGTTCAGCGGCGGCGAACTGGCCAAGTGGCGCGCCGAACACGTCGGCTTCGTCTTCCAGTTCTACAACCTGCTGCCGGTGCTGACCGCCCAGAAGAACGTCGAACTGCCCCTGCTGCTCACGAAGATGGGCGGGGCCGAACGCACCAAGCGTGCCCAGGTGGCCCTGACCCTGGTCGGCCTGGCCGACCGCGCCGGCCACAAGCCCAACGAACTCTCCGGCGGCCAGGAGCAGCGCGTGGCCATCGCCCGCGCCCTGGTCACCGACCCGACCCTGCTGGTCTGCGACGAACCCACCGGCGACCTCGACCGCAAGACCGCCGATGAGATCCTGGGCCTGCTGCAGGTGCTCAACCGCGAGCACGGCAAGACCATCATCATGGTCACCCACGATCCCAAGGCTGCCGATTTCGCCACGCATACGGTGCACCTGGACAAGGGCCTGCTCGCGGAAGCGGGCGCCCACTGAGGACAGCGCCATGACCAAGACCGGATTCATCCTGGCGAACCTGTTCCACAAGAAGACCCGCACCTCGCTCACCTTGCTGTCGGTGGTGATGGCCTTCGTGCTGTTCGGGCTGCTGCAGTCGCTCAACCTGGTGTTCAGCGCCGGCGCCGACTTCGTCGGGGCCACGCGCCTGGTCACCCAGTCGCGGGTGTCCTTCACCCAGTCGCTGCCGATGCGGATGGTGCCGGAGATGGACGCCATCCCCGGCGTGCAGCGCGTGATGTACCAGCAGTGGTTCGGCGCCGTGTACCAGGACAACCCGCAGATCTTCGCCTTCGCGGTCGATCCCGAGCGCCTGCACGACGTCTACCCGGAATGGGTGATGCCCGAAGAGCACTGGAACGCTTTCCGCGACACCCGCACCGGCATGATCGCCGGCAAGCTGCTGGCCGACCAGTACGGCTGGAAGGTCGGCGACCGCATCCCGATGAAGTCGAACATCTTCCCGCAGAAGAACAATTCCAAGGACTGGGAGTTCGAGCTGGTCGGCATCTTCGACGGCAAGGACGAGGAGTGGCGGCGCCAGACGGCCGGCAGCATCTACATCAACCACGCCTACTTCGCCGAAGCCGCGCTGTTCGGCGGCGGCATGGCCGGCATCTTCGTGCTGCGGCTCGAGGACCCGGAGATGGCCGAATCGATCGCCACGCTGGTCGACGAGCGCTACCTGAACTCCTCGGACGAAACCAAGACCCAGACCGAAAAGGATTTCCAGGTCGGCTTCATCAAGCAGCTCGGCGACATCGGCATGATCGTGCGCTGGATCCTGTTCGCGGTGTTCTTCACGCTGCTGCTGGTGGTGGGAAACACCATGGCGCAGAGCGTGCGAGAACGCGTGCCGCAGTTCGCGGTGCTCAAGACCCTGGGCTTCTCGGACAACAGCGTGCTGGCTTTCGTCCTGGCCGAAACGCTGGCCCTGTGTGCCATCGGTGGCCTGGTCGGGCTGGGCCTGGCGACGGCCCTGGGCGCCGTGGTCGCGCAGGCGGCGGGCCCGATGCTGCCGATCGCCGTGGACGGGCGGGTGTGGATGGCCGGCATCGTCGCCATCGTCCTGCTGTCGCTGGTGGTGGGACTGTTGCCGGCGCTGCGGGCGCGCCGCCTGAAGATCGTTGATGCCCTGGCCGGGCGCTGAGGAGGCTTGACCATGCTTAGCCAGATCATCGCCATCACCGGCCTGAACCTGCGTTCGATCCCGCAGCGCTGGGGCCCTTCCCTGGTCATCATCATCGGCCTGGCCGGCGTGGTCGCCGTGTTCACGGCCCTGCTGGCGATGGCCCAGGGTTTCCAGGCCACGCTCAAGGACGCCGGGCGCACCGACAACGCCATCGTGCTGCGCGGTGGTTCCGGCGCCGAGCTCAACTCCGGCTTCGGCGGTGACAGCGCCGACCTGATCAAGCTCGGCCCCGGCATCCGCAAGGGCAAGGACGGGCGGCCGCTGGCGGCGGGCGAGATCATCGTCATCACCGAACTCTTCAAGAAAGGCGAGCAGGTCAACGGCTCGAACGTGACGATGCGCGGCGTCGAGCCGGCCTCGTTCGAACTTCGCCCGCAGCTGGAGATCATCCAGGGCCGCATGTTCGAGCCCGGCCTGCGCGAAATCATCGTCGGCGTCGGCGTCGCGCGGCAGTTCGCCGGCGTCGAGCTGGGGGAGGTGCTGCGCATGCGTGGCTCGGACTGGACCGTGGTCGGCATCTTCGAAGCCGGCGACGCCAACGACAGCGAAATGTGGGCGGACCTGGGCACGGCGCAGTCGGCCTTCAACCGCGGCAACAGCGTCAGCGGCGTGCGCGTGGGCCTGGAGTCCCCGGAATCGCTGGCGGTGCTTGAAGAGGCGCTCACCTCCGACAAGCGCCTGACCGTGGAAGTGCTGCAGGAACAGGCCTACTACAGCGCCCAGACCGGCCAGTTCCGCGCCATGGTCAGCGTGCTGGCCGGCGTGGTGACGCTGATCATGGGCCTGGGCGCCATCTTCGCCGCGCTCAACACCATGTACGCCGCGGTGGCCACCCGCAGCCGCGAAATCGCCACCCTGCGCGCGATCGGCTTCGGCGGTTTCCCGGTGCTGGTATCGGTGATGATCGAGGCCGTGGTGCTGGCCTTCCTGGGCGGCCTGGCCGGCGCCTTCATCGCCTGGGCACTGTTCGACAACCTGTCGGTCTCGACGCTGGGGCAGAGCTTCACCCAGGTGGTGTTCGCCTTCCAGGTGAGCCTGGAGCTGG
>CAXAYM010000079.1:0-8656 GCA_963973175.1 uncultured Arenimonas sp. | reverse complement strand
GGCGGCGCCGGGGGCGGCACGGCCCGGCCCGGCGGCGGCGGCGGGACCGCGGCGCCCGGGCCCGGCGCCATCACCGGCTGGGCCGCCGGCGCCTGCGACTTCTGGCTGTAGTGCTCGTAGGCGGCCATCGCGACGCCGAGCACGCCCAGGCCGACCGCCATCTGGCCGCCGCTGGGCAGTGAGAAACCACCGCGGCGCTTCTTCCTGCGGCCCCCGAGCTGGCCACCCATGGCCTGGCCCATCAGTTGGCCCAACAGGCGTTCGGCGTTGAACATGGCGTGCTCCAGGCAGGGGGTGGATACCTGAATGGTGCGGGCGCCGGACCGGCCGCACAAGGCCGAAAGGCAGGGATGTGGCAGAATTGCGGGCCGTGATGCCCTTGCGAGCCCTGATGGCCGACAGCTACGACAGCCTGGCGCCCCGCAGCCCGTTCCGGGTCTGGCGGGCGTTCACGTGGTCGCTCAAGGGCCTGCGTGCCACCTGGATGCTCGAGTCCTCCTTCCGGCTCGAGGTCTACCTGTTCGTGCTGCTGGCGCCGCTGGCGCTGTGGTTGGGGGCCGACGGCGTGGAGCGCTCGATCCTGGTCGGCTCGATGATGCTCGTGCTGGTGGTGGAGGTGCTCAATTCGGCGGTCGAGGCGGTGGTGGACCGCTGGGGCGTCGAACACCATGAGCTCGCCGGGCGCGCCAAGGACATGGGCTCCGCCGCCGTGTTCCTGGCCGACCTGAATGTTTTGGCCTGCTGGGGACTGATCCTCGGCCCACGTTATTTCTGACCGGGACCCTGGACGATGGATTGGATTTTCAGCACTGAAATCTGGATCGCGCTGCTGACGCTGGCAACGCTGGAGATCGTGCTCGGCATCGACAACCTGGTCTTCATCTCGATCGCGGTCAGCCGCCTGCCGCCCGAACAGCGCCCGAAGGCGCGCAAGTTCGGCCTGGCCCTGGCCTGCGTCACCCGGATCCTGCTGCTGCTCTCGCTGGCCATGCTGGCCAGCATGCAGAACAACCTGTTCGCGTTGTTTGGCATGGACTTCTCGGTGCGCGACCTGGTGCTGATCGCCGGCGGCCTGTTCCTGCTGGTCAAGGGCACGATGGAAATCCACGATTCGGTCGAGGGCGAGGCCGACGAGGAAGACATCGGCACCAAGCCCTCGGCGGTGTTCGGCTACGTCATCGCCCAGATCGCCATCATCGACATCGTGTTCTCGCTCGACTCGGTGATCACCGCGGTCGGCATGGTCGACAACCGCTGGGTGATGGTGGCGGCGATCCTGATGGCGGTGGCGGTGATGCTGTTTGCCGCCAACCCGATCGGTGATTTCATCGACCGCCATCCGACGGTGAAGATGCTGGCCCTGAGCTTCATCATCCTGGTCGGCGTGGCGCTGATCGCCGATGGCTTCGATTTCCACATCGATCGCAAGTTCCTCTACTTCGCCATGGCCTTCTCGGCGGGCGTCGAGGCGCTGAACATCCTCGCCAAGCGCAAGCAGCGAAGACCGGGCTGACCCCGCCGGCCCCTCGCGCGCCCTGACCGGAGCCCGCATGTCCACCGGCCTGTTCATCACATTGCTGCTGTTGCTGGGATTCCTGTGCCAGTGGGCGGCGTGGCGGCTGCGGCTGCCGGCGATCCTGCTGCTGCTGGCGGCCGGCATCACGCTGGGGCCGGGCCTGGGCTGGCTTGACCCGGACGCGATGCTTGGCGAGTTCCTGTTCCCGATGGTCTCAATGGGCGTGGCGCTGATCCTGTTCGAGGGCAGCCTGACGCTGCGCTTCGGCGAGATCCGCGGCCTGGGCCCGACCATCCTGCGGCTGGTCAGTGTCGGTGCGATCGTCACGATGCTGGGGCTGGCGGTGGCCGCGCACTACCTGGCCGGCCTGGCCTGGCCGGTGGCGCTGCTGTTCGGCGCACTCACCTGCGTCACCGGGCCGACCGTGATCATGCCGATGCTGCGTGCGGTGCGGCCGAACGAGCGCATCTCCAACATCCTGCGCTGGGAAGGCATCATCATCGACCCGATCGGCGCGCTGCTGGCGGTGCTGGTGCTCGAGGCGCTGATGCTGGGGCACGGCAACGGGGGCTGGGGCGTGTTCGCCTGGACCGTGGTCAGTGGCGCCGTCATCGGCGTCGCGGGCGCCTGGGTGCTGGCCTCGGTGCTGCGCCGGCAGTGGCTGCCCGAATATCTGCACAACTACGGCACCCTGGCCTGGGTGCTGGTGGCGTATGCGGCCAGCGACCTGCTCGCGCACGAAAGCGGCCTGCTGGCGGTCACCGTGATGGGCATGGTGCTGGCGAACATGCGCGGCCTGGACGTCGAGCACATCCTCTCGTTCAAGGAACACCTCTCGACGCTGATCATCTCGATGCTCTTCATCATCCTGGCCGCGCGGCTGCAGTGGCCCGGGCTGCCGATGCTGGGCACGGGCCTGCTGGTGCTGGCGGCGGCGATGCTGGTGGTGCGGCCGCTGGCCGTGCTGCTGTCCACGCTGGGCGGCACCACGCACTGGCCGGAGCGGGCGCTGCTGGCCTGGATCGCCCCGCGCGGCATCGTGGCCGCGGCGGTGTCGGCGCTGTTCGCGCTGCGCATGGAAGAGCAGGACCCGGTCGCGGCCCAGACCCTGGTGTCGCTGACCTTCCTGCTGATCATCGGCACGGTGCTGGTGCAAAGCGCGACCTCGCGGCCGCTGGCGCGCCTGCTCAAGGTCACCGCGCCCAGTCCGACCCAGGTACTGGTCGTGGGCAGTTCGCCGGTGGCGCGCGCGATCGGCCAGGCCCTGGACAAGGCCGGCTTCCGCACCCTGCTGGCCGACGAAGACTGGAGCGGACTGGCGGCGGCGCGGCTGGCCGGGCTCAAGACCTTCTACGGCAACCCGGCTTCGGAGCATGCCGAGCGCACCGTGGACTTTAACGCCTTCGGCTGGCTGCTGGCGATGTCCACCCGCGGCGAAATGAACACCCTGGCCTGCGTGCGCTTCCGGCCCGAGTTCGGCCCCGGCCGGGTGCTGCGGCTGCGCGTGCTGGCCCCGGGCGAAGCGCCCCGGCAGGCGCTGGCGGCGCCGATCCAGGCGCCGGCGCTGTTCGAAGAGGGCATCACCCACGGTGAGCTCGACAAGCGCCTGGCCGCGGGCTGGAAGATCAAGACCACCAAGCTGGGCGAGGAGTTCGGCTGGGACGAGTTCGTGGCCAGCTACGCCGAGCCGCCGCTGCGCCTGTTCGCGATCAACGACCGCGACCGGCTGATGTTCGAGACCGAGGACATGCCGCTCGAGCCGAGGGCGGGCTGGGTGGTGGGTGCCCTGGTGGACCCGGCCACCCGCCGGGAGCCGCCGGCGGAGGCCGGGGCATCGACCAACGAAGGCGGGGCCGGCAAACTAGCCCCATGACGATCCTCCACGATATCGATCCGCTGGCGCTGGAACTGCCGTTCTGGCCGCACGGCACCCACTGGTACGGCCTGATGTACGCGCTGGCCTTCTTCACCGCCTGGTGGCTGGGACGCCGGCGGGTCCGGGCCGGGCGACTTCCCGGCGTGGACGAGGACGGTTTCGGCGACCTGCTGTTCTACGGAATGCTGGGCGTGATACTGGGCGGGCGCGTCGGCTACGTGCTCTTTTACGCCTTCGATGCCTTCCTGGCCGATCCGCTGATGCTGGTGATGGTCAACGAGGGCGGGATGAGCTTCCACGGGGGCCTGCTCGGCGTGCTGGTGGCCGCCGCCTGGTGGAGCCGGCGCCGTCGCCTGCATTTTTTCGACACCATGGACTTCGTGGCGCCGCTGGTACCGGCCGGCCTGGGGTTTGGCCGGCTGGGCAACTACATCGGTGGCGAACTCTGGGGCAAGCCGACGGGCGGCGACTGGGGCGTGGTGTTCCCGTCCAGCCTGCCGGCCGAGTACGCCGCGCTGCCGGCCGAGCAGCTGCGTTCGCTGCACGCCAGCGGCGCGCTCGATGCCTTCGCGCGGCATCCGTCGCAGCTCTACCAGGCCGCGCTCGAAGGCCTGGTGCTGGGGCTGGTGCTGTGGGTCTACTCCCGCAAGCCGCGGCCGCGATATGCGGTCTCGGGGCTGTTCGCGCTTGGCTACGGCCTTTTCCGCTTCGCCGTGGAATTCGTGCGCGAGCCTGACGCGCACATCGGCTACCTGGCCTTTGGCTGGCTGACGATGGGCCAGCTGCTGTCGCTGCCGCTGGTGGCGCTGGGACTGTTCCTGCTCTGGCTGTCGCACCGCTCGCCCACCCTGGCGCCGGTGCCGCCGCCGGCGGAGAAAGCCTGATGCGCGCCTATCTCGACCTGCTGCGCCACGTGCTCGAACACGGCACGGTGAAGGCCGACCGCACCGGCACCGGCACGCGGTCGGTGTTCGGCTGGCAGATGCGCTTCGACCTGTCCGAAGGTTTTCCGCTGGTCACCACCAAGAAGCTGCACCTGCGCTCGATCATCCACGAGCTGCTGTGGTTCATCCGCGGCGAGACCAACATTGCCTACCTGCGCGAGAACAAGGTCAGCATCTGGGACGAGTGGGCCGATGAAAACGGCGAGCTTGGCCCGGTCTACGGCCGGCAGTGGCGCCACTGGACCGGCAGCGACGGCAGCGAGATCGACCAGCTTCGCCAGGTGGTGGAGGAAATCCAGCGCAACCCGGATTCGCGCCGGCTGATCGTCAGCGCCTGGAACGTGGCCGAACTGCCGCAGATGGCGCTGATGCCCTGCCATACGCTGTTCCAGTTCTACGTGGCCGATGGCAAGCTCAGCTGCCAGCTCTACCAGCGTTCGGGCGACATCTTCCTGGGCGTGCCCTTCAACATCGCCAGCTACGCGCTGCTCACGCACATGGTGGCGCGCCACTGTGGCCTGGGCGTGGGCGACTTCGTGCACACGCTGGGCGACGCCCACCTGTATTCGAACCACGTCGACCAGGCCCGCGAGCAGCTTTCGCGCGAACCGCGGCCGCTGCCGCGGCTGGTGCTGGCGCCGGGTGCCACCGACCTGTTCACGATGCGCTTCGAGGACATCGCCATCGAAGGCTACGACCCACACCCGGCCATCAAGGCGCCGGTGGCGGTGTGAGCGGCGCGCCGGCGCTGCACCTGGTGGCCGCGCTCGACCGGGCGGGCGCCATCGGCCGCGGCAACCAGCTGCCCTGGCGGCTGCCGGACGACCTGCGGCGATTCAAGGCGCTGACGCTGGGCCGGCCGCTGCTGATGGGCCGCAAGACCGCCGAGTCCCTGGGCCGGGCGCTGCCCGGCCGGCGCAACCTGGTGCTGACGCGATCGGGCCGCGTGCCCTTCGAGGGCATGGAGCCGGTGGCTTCACTGGACGAGGCGATGGCCGGCTGCGGGGCCGGCACGCTGATGGTGATCGGCGGCGGCGAGGTTTATTCGTTGGCCTTGCCCCACGCGAGCCAGCTGCACCTGACCCACGTCGACACGGTGGTGGAAGGCGCCGACGCATTTTTCCCGGCCTGGAACCCGGCCGATTGGCAGCCGGTGTGGCGCGAGGCCCACCCCGCCGACGAACGCCACGCGCTGGCTTTCGAGTTCGTGGACTACCGGCGCGCCGCCGGCCGGCTTATTTGAACTGGTAGTCGGCGTCGTCGCCGGCCTGGAAATGGCGCAGGGCGCGCAGGTCCTTCTCGAGCGCGATGTAGCGCACGGCCTTTTCGACCGGCAGCCCGGCCCGGGCCAGGCGCGCGAAGCTGCTCTCGAGCAGGTCGGCCTCATCGGCTTCCAGGGCGAGCATTTCCTCGGCCAGGTCCTCGATGTCGCCATCGTCGGCCGTGCCGGCGGCCACGCGCTCCTGGTGGCGTGCGATGGCGCGCGCACGCCGCTCGGCTATGTCGGCCAGGCCGGCCTGGTGGGTGTCGTAGGTCGGCCAGAAGGCCGCGTCTTCCTCGTTGGACAGCTGCAGCTGGCGAGCCATGAAGATCTGCTTGCCGGGCGCGACGGCGGCCTTGAGGGCATTCACGCGGGCCACGGCGTCGCCGTTGCCGGCGTCCTGGGCCAGGACCGGGAAGGCCAGGGCGGCCGCCAGCAGGAAGATCAGGCTACGGGTCATGGGGTTCTCCTTTTTCAATCGTCGCCGCGCGGCGAATCGTCCGGCGGATTGCGCCCGGGCACCTGGTGCAGGCGCAGTTCGGGGCCCAGCTCCAGGGCGGTGAGCTTGCCACCCCAGACCGCGCCGGTATCGATGGCGTAAACGCCCAGGCCCATGAACAGGCCCAGCGTCGACCAGTGGCCGAACACCACCGGCAGCTCGCGCGTGGCGTGGCCCGGCACCTCGAACCACGGATACATGCCCGGTCGCTGGGTGCCGGGGCGGCCCTTGTCCTCGAAGCCGATGCGGCCGCCCGGCGTGCAATAGCGCATGCGGGTGAAGACGTTGATGATGGCGCGATAGCGGTCGGGGCCGGCCAGCTTGGGCGTCCAGGCCGGCTTGTCGCCGTACATGTTCTTCACCAGCTTGTGGAAGCCGTCGCCGCGCAGCTTTTCCTCGACCTCGCGGGCGCGTGCCTCGGCCAGGGAAATCGTCCACTTCGGCGCCAGGCCGGCGTGCACCATCGCGAAGCCGAGCGTGCGGTCGACGTGGAAAAGCTTCTGCTGGCGCAGCCACTTCACCAGCACCTCGGTGTCGTCGGCGAACAGCACCCGCTGCAGGTCCGGGTTGACCTTGCGCTGGTCGGCCTCGCGGCGGGTCGAAATGGCCAGCAGGGACAGGTCGTGGTTGCCCAGCACGATGGTGCTGTGGATGGCCAGCGAATGCACCAGCCGCAGCGTTTCCAGCGACTGGCCGCCGCGGTTGACCAGGTCGCCGCAGAACCACAGGCGGTCGACCGCCGGATCGAAGCGGATCTTCTCCAGCAGCCGCTGGAGCGCGTCGTAACAGCCCTGGACGTCGCCGATGGCGTAGGTGGCCATCAGTGCAGGGTCCGCGGGATGGAAAGGGTGAAGGGCGAGATCTCGGCGTCGAAGTGGGTGCCGTCGTCGGCCAGCATCTGGTAGCTGCCCTGCATCGTGCCCAGCGGCGTCTCGAGCACGGCGCCGGAGGTGTATTCGAAACTTTCGCCGGGACGCAGCCAGGGTTGTTCACCGACCACGCCTTCGCCGTGCACTTCCTGCACCTTGCCGTTGGCGTCGGTGATCACCCAGTGCCGGCTGATCAGGCGCGCGGGCACCTCGCCGGCATTTTGAATGCGGATGGTGTAGGCGAAGACGTAGCGGTCATCCTCGGGAATCGACTGGTCTTCGAGGAATCGGGTGGCGACGACGACCTGGATGGCGTGCGGGGGCGTGTCCATGCCGCCATTCTACGCAGGACGACGCTCCGGGGGCAGCGCGGCCAGGTGATTGGCCAACAGCTTGAATTCAGCTACGGCCAGCTGTTCGGCGCGGGCATCCGGGCGCAGGCCGGCGGCTTCGATCTCGGCACCGCTGCAAACCTGCGACAGCGCGTTGCGCAGGGTCTTGCGCCGCTGGCCGAAGGCGTCGCGCACGACGCGTGCATACAGGTCGTGGTCCTGGATGCCCACCTCGGCGGCCGGCAGCGGCACCAGCCGCACCACCGCCGAATCCACCTTGGGCGGCGGCCGGAAGGCGCCGGGCGGTACATCGAACAGCGAGGTGACCGTGCAATAGGCCTGCAGCATCACGCCCAGGCGTCCGTAGACCTTGCTGCCGGGTCCGGCGGCCATGCGGTCCACGACTTCCTTCTGCAGCATGAAGTGCATGTCGCGCACCGCCGCGGCGTGTTCGAGCGCGTGGAAGAGGATCGGCGAGGAGATGTTGTAGGGCAGGTTGCCGACCAGGCGCACCTGGCCGGCGCCGTGGCCTTCGTCGGCCGCGAGCTTGCCGAAGTCGACCTGCAGCACGTCCTTGTGGATCACGGTCAGCCGGCCCAGGCCTTCGCTGGCTTCCATCAGCGGCGTGATCAGGTCGCGGTCGAATTCGATCACGGTCAGTTCGCCGTGGCGCTTGAGCAGCGGAAAGGTGATCGCGCCCTGGCCGGGTCCGATCTCGACCAGGCGGTCGCCGGGCTTCGGGTCCACCGCCAGCACGATCATGTCGATGAAGCGTCGGTCGGTGAGGAAGTGCTGGCCGAGGTTTTTCTTCGGGGGCGCCTTGAAATGGCTCATGCGGGCAGGCTCCGGGCGGCGAGCGCTGCGCACAGCCCGGCGGCGGCGAACAGGCTCGAGGGGTCGGCGCGGCCGGTGCCGGCGAGCTCCAGCGCGGTGCCATGGTCGACGGCCACGCGCGGATAGGGCAGGCCCAGGGTGAGGTTCACCGCCTGCTCGAAGCCGCCGTGCTTGAGCACCGGCAGGCCCTGGTCGTGGTACATGGCCATCACCGCGTCGAAGCCGGACAGCTTGCCCGGAAGGAAGGCGGTATCGGCCGGCAGCGGGCCCTGGAGGTCGAGTCCCTCGGCGCGCAGCGCCTGCAGGCAGGGGATGATCGTGTCGATTTCCTCGCGGCCCAGGTGGCCGTCCTCGCCGGCGTGCGGGTTAAGGCCAAGCACGGCGATGCGTGGGGCGGCGATGCCGAAGTCGCGGCGCAGCGCGGCGTCGGTGATGCGCAGGCAGCGCGCCAGCAGCTCGCGGGTGATCGCGTCGGGCACCGCGCGCAGCGGCAGGTGGGTGGTGGCCAGCGCCACCCGCAGGTCG
>CAXAYM010000078.1:0-8690 GCA_963973175.1 uncultured Arenimonas sp. | reverse complement strand
AAGCCCCGCTGGAACTGGTGCCCGTGCTCGCCCGCCGCCACGGCGCCGCCGCCGGCACCAACCTCAGCGGCAGCCTGTCGCTGGGCGCGCAGGAGAACCTGTTGCAGGAACTGGCCGACCTGGACGAACAGCGTGGCCGCGTCGACCAGGCCCGCGGCCGCCAGCTGCTCGACCAGGCGCGCGAGCGCGTGCAGAAAGGCTTCGGCCTGGCGTCCCAGGCCCGGCAGCGCCAGGGCTCGCTGGTCGACACCCTGCTGGAACTTGAAGCCGGCGTGCGCCTGTTCGTGGTCGGCAAGCGCGGCGAACACGCCGACTTCGCCAGCGGGCACCTGGGCAGCAACCTCGAACGCGTGGTGCGCTCGGTGCACCGGCCAATGCTGGTGGCCTCGCGGGCGTTCAAGCCGCCCGCGCGTTTCCTGATCGCCTACGACGGCAGCGCCACCACCCGCCGCTGCGTCGAAATGGTCTGCGCCAGCCCGCTGCTGCAGGGCCTGGCCTGCGACGTGCTCACCGCCGGCGACGCCAGCCCGGAAGCGCAGAAACACATGGACTGGGCGCTGGCGACGCTGCGCGAGGCCGGTTTCAGCCCCGAGGCGGTATTCCAGCCCGGCGCCGCCGACGCGGTCATCGCCGACGTGGCCAAGGCCCGCGGCAGCGACCTGTTGGTGATGGGCGCCTACGGCCACTCGCGCATCCGCAACCTGATCCTGGGCAGCACCACCACCCAGGTCCTGCGCAGCTGCCTGCTGCCGGTGCTGCTGCTGAGGTGACGCTTTCGCAACGATGGGTTGTCATTTTCTGCCTTTGTCCTGCCAGAGTCACCAACGACAATGGCCACCTCATCCCATCCCGGAGGCAGCATGACTTCCCTGGCCACCCTCGGCGCCCGGCTCGGCCTGGCCCTGATCTTCATCCTCGCCGGCTCGCTGGGGCCGGACAGCTGGCTGGGCGAGCGCCGGGCGGGTGCCCGATGATCAGCCTGCGACCGGCCCGCGAACGCGGCCACGCCAACCATGGCTGGCTCGACTCCTGGCACAGCTTCTCCTTCGCCGGCTACCACGATCCCGCGCACGTGCACTGGGGTCCGCTGCGCGTGATCAACGAAGACCGCGTGGCGCCGGGCCAGGGTTTCGGCACCCACGGGCACCGGGACATGGAGATCATCAGCTACGTGCTTGAAGGCGCGCTGGGGCACAAGGATTCGATGGGCCACGCCGCCAGCATCGTGCCGGGCGAGGTGCAGCGCATGAGCGCCGGCACCGGCGTCACCCATTCCGAGTACAACCACAGCACCACCGGCGAAACGCATTTCCTGCAGATCTGGATCATCCCCCACACCCTGGGCGTGAAACCCGGCTATGCGCAGAAAACCTTCACCGACGCGGACAAGCGCGGCCGCCTGCGCCTGGTCGCCAGCGGCGACGGCGCCGACGGCTCGGTGCCGATCAACCAGGACGCAAGCTTGTACGCGGGCCTGTTCGACGGTGACGAAGCCGCCGAACTGGCGATCGCCCCGGGCCGGCTCGCCTACGTGCACCTGGTGCGCGGCGAGCTGGAGGTCAACGGCCGGTGCCTGCAGGCCGGCGACGCGCTGAAGTTCCGCGACGAGCCGCGGGTGCAGGTGTCCGCCGGACGTGGCGCCGAGGTGCTGGTGTTCGACCTGCCGCCGCTCGACTGAGGCCTTGGGCATAATCGGGCGGACCCTGCCGAAGGAGCCGCCCGCTTGCGCACGCCCGTCCTCGCCCTCTGTCTTTTCGCCCCTGTCGCCCTGGCGGCGCCGCCTGCCCTGGACGACGTGGTGGAGCGTACGCGCGACACCTTCGACGTGCCCGGCATCGCCATTGCCATCGTCAAGGACGGTGAGGTGGTCATGGCCCGCGGTTTTGGCGAGCGCGACATCCGCACCGGCGAAGCGGTGGAGGCCTCGACCCGGTTCGCGATCGCTTCGCAGACCAAGGCCTTCACCTCGGCCGCGCTGTCGATCCTCGCCGACGACGGAAAGCTGAAGCTGGACGACCGGGTGATCGACCACCTGCCCGGCTTCCGCATGTCCGACCCCTACATCACGCGCGAAATGCGCGTGCGCGACCTGCTCACGCATCGCAGCGGCCTGGCCCTGGGTGCGGGCGACCTGCTGTTCTGGCCGGCCAGCGAACACTCCACCGAGGAGATCGTCAGGCGCCTGGCGCACGTGCCGCTGGCCACCAGCTTCCGCGCCGACTACGCCTACGACAACGTGCTTTACGCCGTGGCCCAGCGCCTGATCGAAACCGTGTCCGGCCAGTCCTACGGCGATTTCGTGCGCGAACGCATTTTCGTACCCGTCGGCATGTCGGGCGCGGTGATCAACAGCGACCAGCTGCCGGAAGGTGCCAACGTCGCCACCGGCCACGCCAAGCCGGGCTTCGCCGGCGAGCTGGTGACCGTGGCGCCGATGACCTGGTCGAACAACCAGGCCGCCGGCGGCATCTACGCCAGCGTCGAGGACCTGGCGCGCTGGATGCAGCTGCAGCTCGACGGCGGCGTGCTGGGGAAGAACGAAGACGGTACCGAGCGGCGGCTGTTCAGCGCCGAACGCCACCGCGGGATGTGGGAACTGGTGACGCCCATCCGTATTCCCGCCGAGCCTCCGGTGCCCGAACTGGCTCCGGTGCTGCCGCAGTTCGCCGGTTACGGCGAAGGCTGGTCCATCAGCGAGTACCGCGGCCAACGCCTGGTCTCGCACACCGGTGGCTGGCCGGGCATGGTGTCGCGCGTGACCCTGGTGCCCCAGCTGGAGCTGGGCATCGTGGTGCTGACCAACCAGGAGGTGGGTGCGGCGTTCCAGGCGGTGACCTACGAGGCGCTGGACCATTACCTGCAGGCGCCGGACACCGATTGGGTGGCCGCCTATGCCGCCTCCGTCGCCAAATCGCGGGAGAAAGCCGACGAGGCCTGGGAAAAACACCAGGCGGCGCGCGACCGCCGCAGCCGCCCGTCCCTGCCGCTATCGGGTTACGCGGCCACGTACCGCGATGCCTGGTATGGCGACGTCACGATTTCGCTGGAGGACCGCAAGCTGGTGATGCGGTTCGCGCATACCCCGGCCCTGGTGGGCACCCTGGAACACTGGCAGCACGACACCTTCCTGGTGCGCTGGCACGACCGCGCGCTCAATGCCGATGCCTTTGCCAGCTTCGCGCTGGACCCCGACGGCAAGGTGCGCGAGCTGCGCATGGAAGCGGCATCGTCGCTGACCGACTTCAGTTTTGACTTCCACCACTTGCGGCTGCTGCCGCAGGTGGGCGGGGACTAGTCCGCCCGCGCGGCCGTGCGGCGGAACGCGACGGCCGGCGGTGGAATCCGTGGATCAGCTGACCCGCACCAGCCGGTGGCTGGAGCTGCCCGCATAGCGACGGTCCTGGGCATAACCGCTGCTGCGGCCATAACCGGTGCCGTAGTCGCGGCGGCGATAGCGGTCGGGGCGCATGGCCTCCGCGACTTCGACGGCGACCGGATTGGCGGTCGGCAGGGCCTTGGCGGCGGACGCCCGGGTCACCGGCACGGACGCGACCGTGCGGGTCGGGAACAGGCGGTAGAAGGAATTCAGGGCATTCATGGCCGGGGCCTCGTGAGTTGGTGTGCTGGTAATCTACAACACCTAATCGCAGGCGCCATGGGCCGGAAGTCATGTTCCCTAAAATATTGAAATCCTGATGCTTTTTATCGCCCCTCAAGCGCCCTTCGGGCCCGGCGCGGCGGCCATGACCTGTTCGAGGGCGGCCAACTGGGCCCTGGCCTGGGCCGCCAGGGGGTGGCCCGGATGGCTGCGCAGCAAGGCCCTGAGACGGGCGCATGCTTCCTCGTCCCGTCCCAGGCGCTCGCTCAGCAGGGTCGCCGCGGTCAGCGCCACCTGGGGCAGGTCCGGGCTGTCCGGGAACCGGGTTTCAAAGTCGCGGGCCAGGGCCACCGCGCGCTGGGCCTGGGCCTGGCGCGCGGCCAGGGCCACCAGGCGGGCGATCTGGTCCGGCAGGTCCAGCTGGAATCCCGGGACCCGCTCGACGGTGTCCGCGTACACGGCCAGCGCTCGCTTGTCCTTGTCGGTGACCACCAGGCTGGAAATGTATTCGCGGTCATGCGCCGCCAAGCGGTCGAGTTCTCCCGTGGCGATCAGCAGTTCCCGATAGCGCTCGTGCACCGGATCCGAGGCTCCGCGGCCGCGGAACAGGCCGGCCAGCAGTTCGGCGGCCGCGGCCTGTTTGCCCTGCCCGGCCAGCTCGTCGGCCCGGGCCATCGTTTCATCCTCGACCGGATTGCCGTAGGTCGCCCTCACCACCGCCGGCGCGATCTCCAGCCCCAGTGCCTGGTGGTTGCGATGCAGCAGGTCACCGAGCACGTGGTAGCCGGCGACCAGGGCATACAGCGCGATGAAACTGGCGGGCAGCTGGCCGAATCCCCCGAAGGCCGCCACCAGGCCCCACTGCAGGACGTCCGAAAGCAGGCCCAGGATCGAGAACACCAGCACGGCGCCGAAGTAGCTGCCGCCGACGCGACCGATCAGTTCGAACCAGGCCACCGGATTGAGCGCATTGAGGTAGCTGTGGTTGATCGCCAGCAGCATCACGGCCGCCGGCATCAACATGAACACCAGCAGGAAGGCCGCCGCCGTGGGCAGCATCCCGAAATAGACCGCCACCAAGGTGACCAACAGGCCCACCAGGATGCCCAGCACCAGCTGTTCGATGGCGTCGCCGTCGGTGGCCAGCATCTCCTCGCCGTGCAGGGGTTCGTAGCGGCCATGTGCGGTATTGGTCAGGGCCTCGACCGCGATCTTGAAGCCCATGATCCAGAACGCCAGCTCGAACAGCAGGCCCAGCAGGCTCGGCAGGTTCGAAAGCAGGCGGAACAAGGCCAGGCCGGCGAGCATCGCCAGCATGCCCTTCGACGCCGGATACGCCAGCAGCCCCGGCAATCGCTCGATGAAGGAACCCGTAGCCGGGGATTTGCGGACCATGTGCCTGCCTTGCTCGCGAAGAATCGATCGAGGCTAGGCGCTGCGCCGGCCAGGGGTCAATCCGGCCGGCCGCGGGATCACTTCGCCGCGGGCGTCCAGACGATGTTGACGGAGGTCAGCGTGTCGGTGCGCTCGGTGCCGTCGGGGACATCGGTATTGTGGCGCGCCTGGAACGCGGCCTTCAGCGCCAGGGTCTTGTTGATGCTCACCGCGATGCCGATGTCGTTCTGGGCGAAGGTATTGTCGCTGGTGGCCTCGACCAGGGTCGTGTTGAAGAACTTGGTGCTGTCGGTGATCTGGTGCTGGTAGTCGGCGAAACCACGCAGCAGCGCGCCGGATTCGACCTCGCCGGTGTCGGCCAGGCGTGCGCGGCGCACACCGGGGCCACCCTCGATCTTGAACGTGTGGCCTTCCTCTCGCAGCAGCCAGCCGCCGTAGTTCAAGGCCAGCGTGGCCTGGTAGTCATACGGGGAGAAGTCGTCGTTCTCGTAACGCGCGGCGGCACCCAGGTAGCTGCGCTCGCCGAGCTTGCGGTCGGACTTGGCACCGACTTCGTAACGATTGGCGGTGAGCTCGTCGTCGTTTTCCGAACGCAGCGCGGCCAGGTAATAGTCATGCGACCACAGGTCTTCCTCGGCCTTGAGGCCGAAGCGGCCGTTGATGCTGGTCGTCTCGGAGTTGCCGGTGGTATTGACGATGCCCAGTTCGGCACTGGGCTGCCAGGTGGCGGCGAAGGCCGCGGCAGGACTGGCCAGCAGGGCCAGCACGAGGATGCTTCGGTTCATGGGCGCTTGCGCCTTCTCGCGGTGAGTCGGCCCGCTATTAAAGCCGCTGGCACATGAACAGCTTGCAAAGGACTGGCCCCGGAGGGCTCAGGCCAACGCGCGTGCGAGCAGGGACTCCCGGTTCTCCCGGCCGGTCAGGGTTCCGAACGCCAGGCCGCGGCTCGCTCCCAGACGGGCATTGCAGAACGCTTCCGCAAGCGCGCCGGGCGCACCGCGAAGCAACACGCTGGCCTGCAGCGCGATGGCCATGCGTTCGGCCAGCTCGCGGGCCCGCGGGACCAGGTCATCCGGCGGCAGCCGCAGCAGCGATTCGATCGCGCCGGCTTCGGCATCCAGCGCCGGATGGGCGCCGCGCGCCGCCGCCAGCTCCGCGAAATACGCCCGCGCGCAGTCCGGCTCCCTGCCCAATGCGCGCAGCACGTCCAGGCACTGGATGTTGCCACTGCCCTCCCAGATCGAGTTCAGCGGCGCCTGCCGGTAAAGGCGCGGCATGCCGGTTTCCTCGACGTAGCCGATGCCGCCCAGGCACTCCATGGCCTCGCCGAGGAAGGCCGGGGTGCGCTTGCATACCCAGTACTTGCCCAGGGCGGTGGTCAGCCGGGCCAAGGCCGCTTCGGCCGGGTCGCGGTCGCTGGCGTCGACGGCCCGGGCGACCCGGAAGGCCAGCGCGGTGGCGGCCTCGGACTCGAGCGCCAGGTCGGCCAGTACGTTGCGCATCAGCGCATGGTCCACCAGGCGCTTGCCGAAGGTCAGGCGCTGCCGCGCGAAATGCAGCGCCCGGGCCAGGCCCTGGCGCATCAGGCTGGCCGAACCGAGCAGGCAGTCCAGTCGCGTCAGCGCGACCATCTGCAGGATGGTCGCGACGCCGCGGCCTTCGTCGCCGACCCGCCAGGCCAGCGCGCCCTGGAACTCGACTTCGGCGCTGGCATTGCTCCAGTCGCCCAGCTTGTCCTTGAGGCGCTGGATCTGCACCGCGTTCCTGCCGCCATCCGGCGCGAAACGCGGCAGCAGGAAGCAGCCGAGGCCGCCGGGCGCCTGCGCCAGCACGAGGAAGGCATCGCCCATCGGCGCCGAGAAGAACCACTTGTGGCCGACCAGGCTGTAAAGACCCTCGTCGCCCGCCAGGGGCGTCGCGCGGGTGGTGTTGGCGCGCACGTCCGAGCCACCCTGCTTTTCGGTCATGCCCATGCCGATCGTGACGCCCTCCTTCTCCCAGCCGGGCCGGTGCGCGGGGTCATAGACGCCGGCGCGGATGCGCGGCAGCCACTGCCGCGCCAATGCCGGCGCATGGGCCAGCGCCGGCACGCTGGCATAGGTCATCGTGAGCGGACAGCTGCTGCCCTGGTCGGCCTGGTTGTGCAGGAACATCAGCGCCGCGCGCGCCACGTGGGCACCGGCGCGCCCCTCGTTGCGCCAGGCGAAACCCGGCACGCCATGCTGCACGGCGGTGTGCATCAGGTGGTGGTAGGCAGGGTGGAACTCCACCTGGTCGATGCGCAGGCCGCGGGCGTCGAAGGGCAGGAAACGCGGACGGTGTTCGTTGGCCAGCCGGGCCGATTCCTGCAGCTCGCCGCCGGCAAGCAGGCCGTAGGCGGCCAGCGCGTCCCCGGCCCAGCCGCCGCCTTCGCGTGCCACCGCCTCGCGCAATGCGACGTCCCCCTGCCACAGGTCGCTCGGCGCCAGCGGCGAAGGCTGGTTGTCCACCTCATGCGTGCGGAAACGTTCGCGGATGTCCATGCGCCACCTCCTTGTCCCGGCCATTCTGCCTGCGCGTATGATCGGGGGCACCTGCCCACGGGAGCCCGCGATGAAGCCACAGCTCAAGCGCATCACCGCCGTCCTGCCGGTCGAACGCATCGAGCCCTGCCTTCCCTTCTGGGAAGCGGTGGGCATGGTGCGGACGGTGGAGGTTCCCCACGGCGATTGCCTTGGTTTCGTGATCCTGGCCGGCCATGGCCTGGAAGTGATGCTGCAGACCTGGGACTCGATCGCCGACGACGTGCCGGCCCAGGCTGAAGAGGTGCGCTCGGCGCGCGCCTACCTGTTCATCGAGGTCGCCGACATCGCAGCCATCGAGCGCGCGCTGGCCTCATTCCCCGTCGTGCTGCCCCGCCGGACGACCTTCTACGGCGCCACCGAGGTGGGTTACCGCGAGCCGGGCGGCCATGCCGTCACATTCGCGCAGTTCAATGGCAGCGACCCCGGCCCGGCATGAACGGCAGGCCCGGCGTTTAGAGCAAACCTGCCAGCCGACGCAGGGACACTGGGCACCGTGGAAAAGAAGCGCCGCCGGAGAAAGCCTGCCCCGCCGCCCGATCCCGGGCGCACCGAAGCCGTTCGCCTGCCGGACGGGCGGGAACTGTGGCTGCGGCCGGTGCATCCCGGCGATGCGGGGCCGATCGCCGGCGCCTTCGACCTGCTCAGCGAGGACGAGGTCCGCCGCCGCTACCTGCACCCCGTGAAGGCCCTGGCGCCGGTTTACCTCGCCCAGCTGGTGTCGCCCGAGCCCGGACGTTCCTACGTGGTGGTGGCCGCCGAACCGCTGCCGCCGGGTGAGGCCCTGGTGGGCGCGGTCGCCCGCCTCGACCTGGACCCTGGCACCGAAAGCGCCGAATTCGCCATCCTGGTGTCGCGTTTCGTGGCCGGACAGGGGCTCGGCAAGCTGCTGATGAAGCGGCTGGTCGAGTGGTCCCAGGCACATGGCCTCAAGCGGCTCTGGGGAGATGTCCTCGAAGACAATGTTTCGATGCTGGCGCTGGCCCAGGCGGTGGGTTTCCGGCGTGAACACATCCCGGGCTCCGGTGGCCAGGTCCGCGTGACGCTCGACCTCCGGTAAAATCCCGGGCCTGATGACCCAAGACACCCTTCCCAGCGCGCCCCGCCCCCGGGCGGGCCAGCAGCGCGCCCTTTGG